>CAIXFH010000214.1 GCA_903918645.1 uncultured Actinomycetes bacterium
GCTGTCATCGAACACGATGCGGCGCTGCTCGCGCTTGGGCTCGTCGGCGGCGGCCGGTGGCGCTACCGGCGAACTCTGCTCGGCAGCACGATTCGTGTCACCCGAGAAGGTCGCCTCTTCTGACTCAGTCTTACCTGGCTTGGCCGCAGCCCGACGAGCCGGCAAGACGCCTCCATCGAATCCCGCTGCGATGACGGTGACACGCACCTCGTCTCCGAGGGTGTCATCAATGACCGCGCCGAAGATGATGTTCGCGTCAGGGTGCGCTGCATCCGCGACGAGTCGAGCGGCTTCGTTGATCTCGAACAGGCCGAGGTCAGAACCACCGGAGATCGACAGCAACACACCGTGCGCACCGTCAATGCTCGCCTCGAGTAGCGGGCTCGAAATCGCACTCTCGGCGGCCGCCACTGCGCGGTCGTCACCACGCGCAGAACCGATACCCATGAGGGCACTGCCGGCGCCAGACATGATGCTCTTGACGTCAGCGAAGTCGAGGTTGATCAGACCCGGGGTGGTGATGAGATCGGTGATGCCGCTGACGCCCTGAAGCAACACTTGGTCGGCCTGACGGAATGCGTCGAGCATCGAGATAGTGCGGTCGGACAGGGCGAGCAGACGGTCGTTGGGAATGACGATGAGAGTGTCAACTTCGGCGCGAAGCGAATCGACACCAGTGTCTGCCTGGTTACCGCGGCGCTTACCTTCAAAGCCGAACGGGCGCGTGACTACACCAATGGTCAGCGCACCCAGTTCGCGAGCGATCCGCGCGATTACTGGCGCGCCACCGGTGCCGGTGCCGCCACCTTCGCCCGCAGTGACGAACACCATGTCGGCGCCCTTGAGGACCTCGGTGATGTCGTCGCGGTGATCTTCGGCGGCCTGACGACCTACCTCGGGGTCGGCGCCTGCGCCGAGGCCACGGGTCAACTCGCGACCAATGTCGAGTTTGACGTCGGCGTCGCTCATGAGCAGCGCCTGAGCATCGGTATTGACCGCGATGAATTCGACGCCCTTGAGGCCGACTTCGATCATTCGGTTGACAGCATTGACGCCGCCACCGCCGATCCCAACAACCTTGATCACTGCGAGGTAGTTCTGCGGAGCCGCCACGGCAATCGCCCTTCATCCCAAGCCAAGACCAACTCTCAGCCTCAAGTAGAGGCCTAGAGTTATGTCATCCTGTAGTCGGGGGTGAAACTACGGGGCGAAGCCCCCTTTGCGCAAGGCATGGCACCAGCGACTTCGTGGCGGAGATTTCGTGGGAGCCCAAAGGCCTTGTGCCACAAGGCAACACCGGACATGCGAGGCTGGGCTAGTTGAGGCGGAGGAGGCGAGCCTCGCACTCGGGCAGCTGGGCAGCTGGTGGCTGGGGCGCCGCGCAGAACTAGCGGGTACTCGTCGTCGGCAGATCCGGAGCGCTGACGTCATAGCGTCGGGCCCGTTGCGGAAGCAGTGCGCGCAGAACGCTGATCTTCATGTCCATACGCTCGGCGCTCCCCCACTGCACGGTTGACCCGGGTGGCCACTGCAACACGACGTTGTCCCGACTAGTGGCAACCACGAGCGGCACCTGCCGTTTCCAGTCGGCCGGCAATCCGGTGATGATCGCAATCGCCGTGGCCAGCGACACTTGATCGCGGGCCCTAATCACCGACATGCCCTTGGGCGCCTTGGCAACATTGTCGAAGCGAATCCCCGGCGCGTCGACATAGGCGAAGCCAGCACCATCAGGCACCACCGCGACCGGCTTGCGCTCGGTGATAACGATGACCAACGTGCTAGGCCAACCTCGTCGCACCTCCACCGATTCGACCCTTGGGAGGGTGCCCACGCGCGACGCGATGGCAGCAGCATTGACCCGAGCGAGTTGCTGATCTGCGGGCACGGCGGCGAGCTGGAGAACTGACTCGGCGCTCACGTGAACCGCGCCCAGGACCCGCACCTCACGCACTGACAGCAGCGACGAAAACCACACCACGTATCCGGCGGCACCCAGCACTAGCAACACGACAATTGCGATGACCCATCGACGAGTGCGCCGCGACTGCGCCGGCTCGGTGAATCGAGTCGCCCGATCAAGAACGGTCACGACAGATCCGACTCTCTGCTTCGCAAAAGTTCAAGGACTTCGGTCGCGATCATCGCGATATCGCCCGCACCCAAAGTCATGACCACATCGCCAGAACGCGCCCGACCGACAAGTTGCTCGGCAACCCGACTCCACGACGGTTCGAACACCACGTTGTCAGCCGGAAGTGGCACGTGCGCGGCCATGGCCACGCCGGACGCTCCAGGGATCGCCTCTTCCCCGGGGGCAAACACCTCGAGAACGACAACGTCATCGGCCAGGCCCAGTGCCTCACCGAATTCTTTGACGAACATCGCCGTGCGGTAGTAGTGGTGAGCTTGGAACGCGACGACAATCCTGCCGTCGCCACAGACTTCACGCATAGCGCGAAGCGTGGCTGCGATCTCGGTCGGGTGATGCGCGTAATCGTCGTACACGCGCACTCCGGCCACTGATCCCTTGTAGTCAAAGCGCCGGCGGGTACCACTGAAGGATGCGAGTCCTTCGCGCAAATCAGCGGCGTTGTAGCCAAGGCCAATACCGGTGACGAGAGCCGCAGTTGCATTGAGCACGTTGTGGCGACCCGGCACTCCTAACTGGATCTCACCTAACCGAACCCCGCGCTCCCACACATCAAAGCGCCAGCCTGACTCGCCAACGCCGAGCAGCTCGATCCGGTAGTCAGCAGCCTCGGTCTCGCCATAGGTGCGGATGTCGACGCCCGCGGACCGGGCCGCCGAGACCAGCCTTGCTCCGCCTGGATCGTCGAGGCACACAGTGACGAATCCGCCGCGACCGCCGATCGCAGCGCAGAACTCGAGAAAGGCAGCTTCGATGGCCTCGAACGTGCCCCAGTAATTGAGGTGATCGGGTTCCACGTTGGTGACGATGCCGGCAAACGCGGGCAGGGCGAGGAACGCTCCATCACTTTCGTCGGCTTCGGCAACGAAGTCTGGGCCACTGCCCTGGTAGGCGTTGCTCCCTGTCTCGTTGAGCTCGCTGCCGATGGCGAAGGAAGGATCAGCGCCACAGTGCTGCAACGCGACCGTGAGCATCGAAGTCGTGGTGGTCTTACCGTGCGTGCCCGCGACCGAGACCCCTCGCGCGCCAAGCATCAAGGCGGCCAGTGCCGCGGCTCGGCCCAGCACTGGCACCTGGCTGGCATTAGCCGCGACGAGTTCGGCCGACGTTGCACTGATGGCTGTAGACACGACGAGAGTGTCAGCAGCGGCCACGTGATCTGCGGAATGGCCAATGGACACATCGACCCCGAGTGCGCGGAGCGCGGCTATCCGCCGCGAATCCTTTGCGTCACAACCGCTAACGACGACTCCACGAGCCACCATGATGCGAGCGATGCCCGACATTCCCGCGCCGCCGATACCGACGATGTGCACTCGCCCAAGAGCGGTGAGATCGGCGCTTTCGGCGGTCATCGAGATCCTCCAGGCTTTCGTACATACGCGGCCACCGCGTCAAGAACTAGTCGTCTCAGTCTCTCGTCTGCATCGCGTTGACCGTGGGAGGCAGCCGCTGTCTCCATCTCGCGTCGCTGTTGCTCGTCGAGCAGTAGCGGCGCCACAGCTGAGACGATCTGCTCGGCGTCGAGAGCGGCATCGTCAATCAGCAAGCCGCCCCCTGCGTGCACGACGGGCAATGCGTTGAGCCGCTGTTCACCATTGCCGATCGGCAGCGGGACATACACCGCAGGCAAACCAACCGCGGCAAGTTCGGCGCAGGTCATGGCCCCAGCGCGGCAAAGGGCAACATCGGCGGCCGCGTAGGCAAGGTCCATGCGATCGATATACGGCAGTCGAACGTAGGGCGCCGACCCCAGGACCCCAGCGGGACGTTGGTCGTCGTTGCGTTCGCCCGCCGAATGCAAGACTTGAATCCCCTGAGTGGTCAAGGCCGACGCTGCACCGACAATGGCCTCGTTGAGCCGTCGGGCACCCTGCGATCCGCCGAATACCAGCAACGTTGGCAAGTCGGGCGCAAGACCGAAGTGGGCTCGAGCCTGCGCGCGAAGCGCGGGCCGATCCAAATTGGCGATCGTGTACCTCAGTGGCATCGCGATGTGCTCTGAGTGCGGCAGGGCATCTGGCACGGCGCTCGCGAGGTAGGGGGTCAACCTTGCCCCGACCCGGTTGGCCAGGCCCGGACGTGCATTTGCCTCATGGATGACGATCGGGATCTGCCCGCGGGCTGCGAGGTAGGCCGGTAGCGCGACATAGCCACCGAAGCCGACCACCACATCCGCTCGAACATCAGCCATGATCGCCCGAACTTCGGCGATCGAGCGCTTGACCCGAACTGGCAACCTCACCAAGTCGGGCGTGGGACGACGAGGCATCGCTGTCGCGGTGATCAAGCGCAGGTCGTATCCGCGCTCAGGTACGAGCCTGGTTTCTAAACCTCGGTCGGTACCCAATGCGGTGATCGCGACGTCGGGATCATGCCGACGCAGGCAGTCGGCAAGGTTAAGCGCTGGTTCGATGTGTCCGGCAGTACCACCGCCGGCTAGCAGTACTCGCAAGGTCACCGCGCTTGAGCGGCCGGCTCGGGGTACGCGGGACGTCCGGCCTCGGCCCGAGCAAAGGACATGAGCATGCCCAGTGCAATAAGGCTCGGCACAAGGGATGAGCCGCCATAGGACACCAGTGGTAAAGGCACACCAGTGATCGGCACGAGTTGCAGTACGGCACCCAAGTTCAGCAGCGCTTGGGTGAGCAGCCAGGCAACGACAGCCGCGCTCGCCGTGCGTACGAATGGATCCATAGACGTGCGCGCAAGACGGAGTCCGGCAATCCCGATCGCGGCAAAGAGCACGATCACCAACAGTGATCCGAAGATGCCGAGTTCTTCACCGACGACCGCGTAGATGAAGTCGGTGTGGGCTTCTGGCAGCCCGACCCACTTCTCACGGGAGGCACCGATACCAAGCCCCAACCAACCCCCGCTGCCCATCGCACTGCGGGCGTGCAAGATCTGCCAGCCTGTCCCCTGCGGATCGGCTTCAGGATTTAGCCAGGACGAGAACCGAGCTACTCGATAACCGACCTTGACACTGAGCAAAGCGACTGCGGCAAGAACGATGACACCGCCGCCCACGAACAGTCGCAGCGGTGCTCCGTTGACATAGAGCACCGCAGCGGTCATGGGGACCAAAATGAGCGCGGTGCCAAAGTCACCCTCGAGGAGAACCAACAACATCATCAGCACGGCCACCGGAATGATCGGAATCAACAGGTGGTTCCACTGGTCGATGACCCCCTGCTTGCGCGCCAAGAGATCACTGGCCCACACGGCAAGAATCAACTTCGAGAATTCACTGGGCTGCAAGCGGAATGGTCCACCAAGTTCGATCCAGTTGCGCTGCCCGTGGACGCCGTGCCCGATGACCAGCACCAGCATCAACGCGACAATCGCGCCAGCGACAGCCACGTAAGCAAAGCGTCGATACCAGCGAACGGGAAGCCTGGAAGCGAACACCATGAGGATCACGCCGACCACGGCGAAGAGCACTTGCCGCAGCCAGAGGGTGTACGCCGAACCGAAGGTGCGATAACTCTCGACCGTGGAGGCCGACAGCACCATTGCCAGGCCTAGCACCAGCAGTAGCAAGGTCGCGCCGAGCAGGACGTGATAAGTGGTGAGGGGATGCTCGCGACTACTTGTGGTCGATGCCTTTCGAGGCATGGTCTGCTGGCTCATGCAGGTTCCAGCCGATGTACCGAATCGGCGAACATGTCACCGCGCTGTGCATAGTCGGTGAACATGTCCCAAGACGCGCAGCCCGGTGCGAGAAGCACTGTGTCGCCAACACTGGCCATCGACGCGGCAGCCGCGACCACGTCATCCATGGCTCCAGTGTCAGTGCGTACGACCTCCACGACGGGGACATCCGGCGCGTGTCGCGACAACGCCGCACGGATTTCGCTTCGATCGACGCCCAGGAGCACCACGCCACGCAGATGATCACGGGTGCGTACAACAAGGTCGTCGAACTGCTGACCCTTAGCCATGCCGCCAGCGATCCAAACCACCGACTCGTAGGCCAACAGCGAGGTTTCAGCGGCGTGGCAGTTAGTCGCCTTTGAATCATCGACCCAGCGAACGCCGCCAAAGTCTGCAACGTCAGCGATTCGATGCCCCGCAGGCTCGAAGGCACGCAACCCGGCCAGAACGTCAGCCGCCGAAACCCCGTATGCGCGAGCCAATGCCGACGCCGCGAGGGCATTCGCGACGTTGTGCGGTGCGAATGGGCGAACCTCATGCACCGAACCGATCTCCATCGCGTAGTCGGCACGATTGTCGATGAATGCGCGATCGACCATGAGGTCCTCGACGAGCCCGAGCATCGAGCGGGCGGGCATACCTAGGGTAAAACCAATGGCGCGGCAGCCGTCGATCACGTCGGCTTCCTCAACCATGCGCTCAGTCTCGCGATCGGCGACGTTATAGACAGCCGCAACCTGCGTATTGCGGTAGATGCGCGCCTTGGCATCGCGGTAGGCCTCAAACGAGCCGAACAGGTCAACGTGGTCAGGGGCAAGGTTGAGGCAGACCGACGCGACGGGGCTCGCGGAGTAGAGGAACGGTAATTGCGGCGCGCCAACCTCGACCGCGAGCACGTCGAAACCCTCAGGATCCATCACAGCATCAATGAGTGACACCCCGATGTTTCCAACCGCGGCCGTGCGGTGTCCAGCCGCTCGAAGCATCGACTCGAGCATCAGGGTCACCGTGGTCTTACCGTTGGTACCCGAGATCATCAGCCAATCGGCAGCCTCTGGACCACGCAGGCGCCAGGCCAGTTCGAGTTCACCCCAGACGGGGACCCCCTGCGCCTGAGCGGCCGTAATGATCGGCGCAGATGGTGGCAGGCCAGGTGACACCACGAGCACGTCGACGCCGGCCGGCAGCGTGTCTCCGTCGCCGAGTCGGACGGTCGCGCCCACTACTTCCAGCACATCGGCTCGTGCACGTTGCTTCACGCCGTCGGCCGCATCGACGACCGTGACGTGTGCGCCCAACTGAGTGAGATGGTCGGCCGCGGCAAAGCCAGCCACCCCAATCCCTGCCACGACCACGTGGGTCTGCGTCCAGTCAGAGTCCCGGTTGAGGTCCGCGACGTTGACAGGGGTCACTGCTTAACCCACTCCCCGTAGAAGATCCCCAGACCCATAGCGACGAGAAGCCCTTGGATGATCCAGAAGCGGACGACTATTTGTACCTCGGGCCAACCAACCATCTCGAAGTGGTGATGAAGTGGAGCCATCCGGAACATCCGCTTGCCAGTGAGCTTGAAACTGCCGACCTGCCCGATCACCGACAGGGCCACGATCACAAAAAGGCCGGCGAAAAGCGGCAGCAAGAGTTGGGTACGCGTCAGCACTGCGAGGGCGGCTACCGCCCCGCCCAGAGAGAGAGAACCGGTGTCACCCATGAAGATCTTCGCTGGTGAACTGTTCCACCAGAGGAAGCCGAGGCACGCGCCGCCAGCAGCGGCCGCGAAGATGGCCATGTCGAGCGGATCGCGGACGTCGTAGCAGCCAGCGATATTGCCGAACTCGCAGTTCTGCCCGTACTGCCAGATCGAGACGATGGTGTACGCGCCGAAGGTGATGACCGACGCGCCAGCCGCCAAACCGTCGAGCCCGTCGGTGAGATTGACCGAGTTGGTGGTAGCGGTCACCAGGAACCAGATCCACAAAAGGAACAGGAACAACGGCAGAATTACCGGGGTGTCGCGGAAGAAGGACACTGCCTGAGAGGCAGGTGTACGCCCCGCTTCATCGGGAAACTGCGTGGTTAACACGGCGAAGGACAGCGCAACCGCAGCCTGACCCAGCAGTTTGGTACGTGCCCGAACTCCAGTGCTGCGCTGCTTGAAGATCTTCAGGTAGTCGTCAGCGATGCCAACCAGGCCCAGCCCAACCGTCAAGTACAAAGCCAGCAGCCCAGAGACACTCGGCGCCCGCCACACAATCACATGCGCCCCGAAGTAACCGACCAGCAAACCGCCAAGGATTGCAAGGCCGCCCATCGAAGGCGTACCAAGCTTGCCCTGATGCGCGGGGTACAACTCACCTTCGCTCGACACGCGAATAGCCTGCGAATACCCGTGCTGACGCAAGAACCTGATCAGCATTGGCGTACCAAGCAGTGACACCGCGAGGCTCAATGCTGCCGCGTAGAAAACAAGTCTCATGACGCAACCTCAGTGAGAGCAGCGGCAACACGTTCGAGCCCGACTGCGCGCGAGGCCTTCACCAGGACGACGTCACCGGGCATGACCTCACTACGCAGCACCTCGATCGCTGCCTCGATGTCCGCAACCACTGTCGCTCTCCCCTTGTCACCACTGAGCTTTGCTGCGCCCACTTCGATCCCGCCAGCCGCCACACCGACAACAAGCAGACGATCTACGCCGAGTTCGACGACGAGGCCGCCAAGTGCCTCATGCGCATCACCAGACATCGCCCCGAGCTCACGCATCTCGCCCAGCACCGCCCATGATGTGCGACCCAGACCAGACTTGTGCCTCGAGATAGCGATCAACGCTCGCAACGCCGCACCCATCGACTCGGGGTTGGCGTTGTAGGCGTCATTGATCACCGTGACACCTTCAGAGGTCGTGGTCACTTCCATCCGCCAACGACTCGCCGGACGCGCCGACATTAATCGTTCCAACACGACCTCAAGTGGCACTTTCAGCCCGACCCCCACCGCAATGACCGCAGCCGCATTAAGCAGGTGGTGCGCGCCATGTAGACCGAGGATGAGCCGTTCGCGACGACCTTCCACGACAACATCGGCCGAAGGCCGACCCTGGTCGTCAAGCACGACATTCTCGATCCGAACGTCCGCGTGGTCATGGGTTCCAAAGGTGATGACCCGGGCACGCGTTCGCGACGCCATCGCCATAACCGCAGGATCATCGGCGTTAAGCACGGCGATCCCGCCTGCCTCCCCCGATGGCAGCGCCGCGATCAGCTCGCCCTTCGCATCCGCGATCACACTTCGTGAGCCGAACTCGCCCACATGCGCTGAACCCACGTTGAGTACGACCCCAACCAACGGTGGGGTGATCTCACAAAGATAGGAAATGTGCCCGACTCCGCGCGCGCCCATCTCGGAAACCAGTACCCGGGTCGACTCATCTGCCCCTAGCGCCGTGAGGGGCAATCCGATTTCGTTGTTGAACGAGCCGATCGGTGCGATGGTCGGACCGATCGCGGGAAGTACTTGTGCCAGAAGGTCTTTGGTACTCGTTTTGCCCGAAGAACCGGTAACACCGACAACGATCAACTCAGGAAGTCGTCCGATCAGGTGGCCAGCGAGGAGCCCTAAGGCCACGACGGTGTCTTCGACCACAATGCACGGAATCTCGAGCCGACGAGCAGACAGGACAGCACAAGCGCCGGACGCGATCGCCGCGTCAGCGAAATCGTGCCCGTCGTGCGTGTCACCGATGACCGCGACGAACAAGTCGCCTAGCCGCACAGAACGCGAATCGATCACAACCGAACCGTTCACGACGGCGCTTTGGTCGGCGCCCCCGGCCAACGTCCCCCCGACCGCTGATGCAATCTCAGCGAGGTCCATCCGGATCATGATGTCTCCCGAGGACTCGGCGCAGAATCATCGAGCGCGGACCCGCTGAGTGCCTGTGCAAGTTCGACCCGATCATCGAACGGCCGCACTACGCCACCAACGTCCTGGCCAGATTCGTGTCCCTTGCCAAGGATCAGGATGACGTCACCGGTCTTCGCTTCGGCAACAGCAAATCTGATCGCCTCACGACGATCAGCGATCTCGCGTACATCTGCTCCTGCCACGCGGTACGCACCCTCGAGGATTGCGGCCCGAATCGCTTCTGGCACTTCAGATCTGGGGTTGTCGTCGGTGACGAACAAAACGTCAGAGTTGGTCGCCGCGAGCTCTCCCATAACTGGCCGCTTGAGCGAATCACGATCACCACCTGCGCCCAAGACCACGAGGACTCGACCACTGATACCGGCCCGAGCCGCAACCGTTGCCCGCTCGACGGCATCAGGAGTATGGGCGTAGTCGACGAGGGCAACAAGATCGCGAACTGCATCAGGGTCTCGCACTCGCTCCATCCGCCCGGGCACACCGTCGCAACCGGCGATACCCGAAGCAGCCAGCTGCAGATCGACATCAACGCTCGCGAGTACAGCCATCGCGCACAGCGCATTTGCAACGTTGAACTCACCGGGAAGGCAGACATCCAGAGCGAACTGCAGACCTAGCGGGCCAGACACCTGCGCGGTGGTTCCGCCCGGCCTGGCCTGCATCTCCGACACGGTCCAGTCCGCCCCCGCCGGGCCGAGCCCATAGGTAGTCACCGGTAAACCATTGCTCAGGGCACGAACAACGAGTTCACGTCCAAACGACTCGTCGATGTCGATCACCGCACTCGCGATATGAGCGGGGCTGAACAGTGACGCCTTCGCTTCAAAGTAGTCACCCATATCAGTATGGAAATCGAGGTGATCAGCGCTGAGATTGGTGAAGGCGCCCACGGCAAAGCGAACACCATCGACTCGACCGAGCCGCAATGCGTGGCTACTCACTTCCATCGTGACCGCAGTGACACCGCGCTCACGCATGACTGCCAACAACGCATGAACGTCAGTGGCCTCGGGAGTAGTGCGCATCGAAGGAACAGCGTCATCACCTATGCGATTGCCCACCGTCCCGATCAGCCCGGTTAGGTGGCCCGCTGCCCGCAAGCCCGCATCGACGAGGAAACTCGAAGTGGTCTTGCCATTGGTCCCCGTGATCCCGATGACCAGCAATTCGGACGACGGCGAGTCGTAGATGAAGTCGGCGACCCCCGCCTAAGGCAGCGCGTGGATCGTCAACGACGAGAACGGGAACGCCGGCGCGCACCGCGCGGTCAGCGCCAGCAGGATCGGTCAGAATCGCGCTGGCCCCAGACCCAACAGCAGCACCGACAAACTCAGCTCCGTGCGTGTTGAAACCGGGCAGAGCCGCGTAGAGATCCCCAGGGCGCACAGCTCTCGAGTCGTGAGTAACGCCCGTAACGCGATAGCCGGAACCGGGCTCTGCGCCCGCGAACCGGGCGGTGGCAACGGTGGCTACCTCGACAATCTCACGAGCGGGAGTGTTCGGCCGCAGGCCCAGGGACACGACTCGACCCTACCCTGCACTCACCAGGTGACCGGGATGCGGGGACGAGCAACACCGGTCGGTGGCATCCGGAAGTGCTCGAGCGCAAATGTCATGACTCGCTTGAAAACTGGCCCTGCCAGCACGCCACCGAAGTGGCCATTCCGCGGGTTCTGCAAGAACACCGCGACGACAAGAGTCGGCTTGTCAGCGGGCGCAAGGCCGATAAACGATGAGGTGTATCCGCGATAGCAGTGACAGGCGTCATTGACGCGGTTAGCTGTTCCGGTCTTGCCTGCCACCCGATAGCCGGGGATCCCAGCATTGGGCGCAGTCCCGTCGGCCGACACGACGGACTCCAACATCTCGCGAACTGTCCGCGCGGTGGTGGCGCTAACGACGCGCGTGGTCTGCGGCGCGGGAGCAGCCTCAAACGAACCGTCCGGCAACGAATAACCAGCCACAAGCGAGGGCGAAACGCGCACGCCGTTGTTTGCGATCGTGGCGTACACCGACGCTGCCTGAACCGCATTGACCGATAGGCCCTGGCCGAACGCGATGGTGCCGAACGAGGTTGCCGACCAATCAGCCGGCGCGGGCACAAAACCGGTGCTCTCACCAGGGAAGTTCAAGCCGGTTGCAGTGCCGATACCGAATCGCTTGATGTACTTGTAGAGCGCTGGGCCGCCGATGCGCTCAGCCGCCATGATCGTGCCGATGTTGCTCGACTTCGCCAGCACACCGTTGAGGGTGAGCCGCAACGTGCCATGTGGATTGTGGTCGTGCCAGATCTTGGCCGGCCGCTTGAGTACTGGTGGGATGACCAACTGAGTCAGTGGATTGGCCTTCTTTTCCTCGATCACCGCGGCCATCGTCATCACTTTGCTGGTTGAGCCCGGCTCGAAAACCTCAGACAACGCTCGGTTCCCAACATCAGCCTGCACGGCCTCGGCAGCGCGATTGGGATCGAAGGTAGGCACCGTCGCCAGCGCATAGATCTGGCCAGTGCGAATATCCATCACCACTACCGTGCCGCTATCGGCGCGGGCCAGTTTCACCTGTCGTGCCAATGCATCTTGGGCCACCCACTGCACGTCGCGATCGATCGTCAAGCGAACGTTGTTACCAGCGATCGGATCGGTGCTTGACGAGGATGCGGTCGGAATCTCTTGCCCGTGTAGTGAACTTTCAAAGATCTGGGAACCGGGTGTTCCCGCAAGTTCCTTGTTAAGCCCGTATTCGATTCCGCCGCCACCAGTTCCGTCAGCTCGCATGTATCCGACGACATTGGCAGCCACTGGCCCGGCGGGGTATACCCGGACGGTCGATGGCTCGCTGAAGATGCCCGGCAGCTTAAGCGCCGCGACCTTGCTCCAGTTCTCTGGCGTTATGTTCTTCGCAACATAGGCAAAGCGACGAGTGCCACTCAGACGACTGGCGTAAACGGCTACATCCCCGCGAAGCACCGACGCGAGTGCGCGGGCTTCGGCTCGGGCATCTTGGACGAGGGTCTGATCGACTGTGATGTTGCGCGCAGCCACCGTGGTGGCAAGTGGAATCCCGTTGCGGTCCGTGATCACTCCACGGATGGCCGGAGTCTGCACTGTCCGGGTGCGATCCTTGACCGCCTCGGCCGCCAATGACGGGCCTTGAATTGCCTGGAGGTCGATAACCCTGCCAGCCACCACAGTCAGGACCATGAGCAGCCCGATCTGCCATGCCCGGATCCGACGCCTCGCATCGCCGGGCACAAACCGACGAACCTGCGGGCGTCCCGGTGGACGTGGTGACATCCGACGCTCAGCGGAGACTCGTTCCTGCGGCCGGGGACGCCGAGGGGGCGGGGCGAGGGTGGTCACCCGATCGAACCTTTCGTCGGAGCATCGATCGTGGCACCGTCGGAAGTTGTTGAGCCTGAATGGGTTACAGCGCCCGAACCTGCCGGAACAGTTGCCGGCAGCGACGAGTGCGAGGTCGCCACCGGAGTTGAGTGCGACGCCGTCGACACACGCGGCTTAGCGGCAGGCTTGGTCGCGCGGGAACTACTGGAACGACTTGATCTGGTCGCGGGCTTGGCTGCACTCGGTGTCCCCAAGATGGCACCGTCGGCCAGTCGAATGAAGACAGGTGTCTCCGCGGGCACCATGCCCAACGCGCGAGCCCGAACCTCAAGGCGTTCAGGAGATTCGGCTGCCGTGACGTACTGCATCAAACCCTGCTCAGTGATCGCCAAGTCGTGCTGAGTGCCAAGCAACCCGCTGATCTCGAAAGCCCCCTGGGCAAGGGAGGTATTGAGCGCCAGGAGTAGCGCCATCCCGCCAGTGAGCAGGGCCAGCACGATGAAGGCAAACATCCCCGTACCAGCGACTGTCGCCGCCGGCTTGGGAACTTGACGAAGATCAGCGCGGGCCTCGACGGCGGCTTCGGGTGCCGGTGTTGCTGAAGGAGCTCGGGTGGCCGGAGCTGTGGCACTCATGCTGCGTCTCGCATTCGCACGGCAGCGCGAAGACGTGCCGATGCTGCGCGTGGGTTCGCCTCAATCTCGGCCGGTGTTGCCGTCTCAGAGCCACGAGTGAGCAAGCGGAGTTCAGGCTCGTGACCTGCTGGTACGAAAGGCATATCAACGGGGACATCGCTTGTGGCGCGGGCCGTGAGCGCCCTCTTGGTGATGCGGTCCTCGAGCGACTGGTAGGACATCACGACGATTCGGCCCCCGACGTTCAACGCATCGATCGCCGCCGGCAGCGCCTTCTCCAACGCATCCAACTCGGCGTTTACTTCGATACGCAAGGCTTGGAAGGTGCGCTTGGCGGGGTTGCCGCCGGTACGTCGAGCCGGTGCAGGAATCGACGAACGCACAATGTCAACCAACCGTGCACTCGTCGTGAATGGCTCTCGAGCGCGTTCGCGGACAACCGCATTAGCGATCCGCATCGCAAACTTCTCTTCACCGTATTCGCTGAGCACTCGCGCTAACGGCTTGGCGGCGTATGTGTTCAGAACGTCCGCGGCCGTCTGCCCATGGGTGGGATCCATGCGCATGTCCAGCGGCGCATCCTGCGAGTAGGCAAAGCCACGCTCTGCTTGATCGAGTTGCATTGAGGAGACGCCGAGATCGAACAGAATCCCGTCGATATGCGGCAGGCCCGCCTCGGAGAGGATCCGCGGAAGTTCGTCATAGACCGCATGGACCAAGATCGTTCGATCAGCAAACGGGGCCAGCCGATCCGCCGACAAGGCAAGTGCCGCCAAATCCCGATCGACCCCAACGAGCCTTACCGCGGGGAAACGCTCAAGCAGTGCAGCGCTGTGACCACCAAGGCCAAGTGTTGCGTCCACGACTACAGCCCCGGGGCGCTCAATGGCCGGCGCAAGCAGCGCTAGGCATCGCTCGAGCATGACCGGGACGTGTGAAGGAGTAACTCCTCCTGCCGTTGTGGACTCGGACAATGTGCTCAGCCGATCCGAGTCACGAGGTCGGAGACGAGGTACACAAAGCCGGCAGCAAGGCCAGATGACGCTACAAGGACCCCAACCGGGCCAGAGGCTGCCTGAACAATCGCGCTATTGCGGCTGGCCAGAGGCATCGAACGCTCGGTACGTCGAAGCAGGGTGAGATCCATCGTCAGGCCTCCTCGCCCTAGGGGCGTCGCGGTGGGGGTCTTGGTAATCCGGAGCTGATGCTCGCGTGGTTATGTCGAACAGTTCGTGGAACCAGGTCCCCGTCCGTCACCACTCGCCTGCCACCGGGGAAGGTGTGTCAGGTGGATGGCGACGGCGCGGAGGCCTCGTGCCACGACCTCAATGCGTCGGTATCACCTCGCCATCAAGGTCGACGAATGACTGCTCAGTGCCGGAGAGGTAGGACTCCCAAGTCGCGGCATCCCAGATCTCGATCCGAGTGTCAGCGCCGACTACGACGCAGTCGCGAGTTAGCCCCGCGTATTCACGCAAGGTCGGGGGGATCGTGATGCGGCCCTGCTTGTCGGGCACATCGTCAAAGGCACTCGCGAACAGAACTCGGGTGTAGGCACGCACCTTCTCGCTGGTCTGCGACCCACTACGAAGGCGTGCGGCGTAGTCGGTGAAGCCCTCACCCGTCCAGATCACCAGGCAGCGGTCCTGCCCCTTGGTCATAACCAGGCCGACGGACAGCGCATCGCGGAATTTCGCAGGAAGGATCAGCCGGTTCTTCTCATCCAGGAGCGGAGTGTGGGTACCGAGAAACACCGGTCACTACCTCCCCTGGGTCAACGAAGGGCCTGTCCCTCCGTTGTACACCAACATACTCCACTTTGCTCCACCGTCAACCACATTTAGTCAACCTTTCGGCCTATTTCGCCCACGAAGTAGCGACCTACGAATAACTCCGCAGGTCACAGCGGTGGAGCTGGGTGGAGGGCTGATTTGGCTAGGATGCCTGGCTCGAAGCCGCGCGGTGGTCAGATACCGCGCTATAAGGCGACGCTCAGGCCAAAAACCGGGTATCCGAGGCGCTCAATCAACGTGGTGGAGCAGGGTGGAGGACAGACTCAAGCGCGGCTGCTCAGGCGGAGGCGGTAGCGCCGCTCAGTGATCGGGGCCGGGCAGTGGGTCGACGTCGATGCGCTTACTCTCGGCGTTGGCAATGTCGACATCGCCAACTCGGATCGGCCAGTCGTGGATCACCGACGTACGCATGAGCAGATCGACGGCCGAACGGTTCTCACGACTGATCGCGCACCATACGAGCGCAAATGGAACCAAGGTGCATAGCAATGCGCGGAACAGCGCCATCACCAGGTGGAGTCGCGCACCCGAGTGATTGACCACGCGAAGGCCCATCACTCGAGCGCCCACTGATCGGCCGGTGGTGGCCCAAGAAAGCCACAGATAGAGCACCATGATGGAAAAGCCCAAGATCAGGAATAACCCGAATGACCAGTGCGGCATGGTGAATCCGCGCGGATCGAGCAAGAACAAGAAAAGCGCCCAGGCAACATACGACCCAAACGTGACCGCACTGGCCAGCACGTAGTCGATCCCGCCGGCTACTAGTCGCGAGATGACCCCGGCACGCAACCCTTGGATAGCACGTGCACCCGGGGTGAGCGGGTCGACCTTGTGCGTTCGCTCACTCATGGTCGGCCGACCCATCCGGATCGGCAGTTAACCCGGGTGAAGCAGCCTCATCAGCGGCAGCGGCAGCGCGGCCATGGGATCGGCCCTGGGCGCGATCCTGGGCCGGTTCTTGAGTTTGGATCTGCGTCTGGCGTGCACGACGGCGCAACAAAATCCGATCGACCCACCGATTGACCAGTTCATCAGCCGACACCGCCGACATCCGAGTGCCGTCGACCATGACCGTTGCAACATCGGCAGTCGAATCCCGGATGATCTCAGGCAAATTAACGTCGTCGATGACCTGCTCAGCTAGCGATGCCAGATCAACCTTGGTCCGAACGAGCTCAGTGAGGTCCATCGAATCGATCGCCGCTTCGACGATGCGCGCGAGGTCAACCCGATCGAGCACTAGTTCGGTGAGGTCCATCGAATCCAACGCGGCCATGACGATCACCTTGAGATCGACCACATCAATCACAAGACTTGTCAGGTCAACTCGATCCAGCACCTGATCAAGAACGGTCGGCACTATCGCGTCCAAAGCCTGTCCAGCGACAATCGAGGCATCAGATGTGGCCGACCCCCGGACTTCGCGACCGCGTTCGGCGAAACGCTCAGCAACTGCTGCCGGCTTCCATTCGGCTGGCACAAAGGGCGGGTCAACGACGAGTCCCCAGATCCCGCGGACAACCGGCGCTGCAGCCCTGACCGCGCTGGCGCCCACTTTGACCATAGGCACAGCCACCGTCGCGGCTACACCGAGCGCCGCATCCAACGGGCCCTCGATCGCCTTGGGAAGTTGCGCGCCAGATTGCCGGATTACCGGAACGAGTTCGCGCATGACTTCCACCGGCACTGCATCAATCGGTGCAGTGTCAACGGGCGCAGCACTATCGGGCGCAGCACTATCGGGCGCAGCACTATCGGGCGCAGCACTATCGGGCGCAGGGCCATCAGTGCCCCATCCGGTCATGTGGTCATCTTGACGCAACCACAGTGTTCAGCGCGAACTGTTCGCACCATCAACTGCCAGCGGCCCAGACTTGGCCTCAGGGAAGTAATCCTGGCCAATACCGGTGTCGCGCTTGGGAATCATCACCGAGCGAACCCACGACACGATGACATCTCCGTGCTGGTTGAGGCCGCGAGTGACCATCGTGATGATGCCCATCCCTGGTCTCGACGAACTCTCGCGCATATCGGTACAGACGCTCTCGGCATAGAGCGTGTCACCGATGTAGACAGGATGGGTGAGCTTGATATCTGTCCAGCCCAGGTTCGCCACAGCGTTCTGACTCATGTCGATCACCGACAAGCCAAGGATCAGCGCCACCGTGAGGCCAGAATTAACAATGATCCGGCCGCCAGTGATCGGATTGGACGATGCAAGGTGGGCATTGAAGTGGTTCTGATTGGTGTTGCACGTCAGTTGTGTGAACCACGTGCTGTCGGTTTCGGAGATCGTCCGGCCGAATGGGTGCTGGTAAACGTCTCCAACGACGAAATCATCGAAGAAGCGACCGAGTTGCGCTGGGTGCACCGTCATGTGAATCAAACCTCTTTCTTCGTCGGGAGCCTTGATCCTGCCAGCGAAGGCACACCAGCCAGATGTCGGTACCGGTATCTAGTCGATCCTTGCGGCAGCAGCGGAACGACTGCCGGTCGACAAGCGTCCAACCACCGCCGATGTTAGCCAGCCATGAAGGCTGATGAATCCAGCGGTTGGCCGGGCAACCGACCACCCAACACGCAAGAATCAACCCAGCACCTAACCAAGCCGGTATGTACCCGGTATCTGCATGGCGTCGAGGAGACAGTGTGACGACCGAACAGTACGGATCTGCCGCCCCGACCTTGGCCCCGCCGCAGTCCGCATCGATCTCAGAACTGGTGCACGCAGCGTCGCGTATCGCCCGCTCGGTGGAATCTGTCATCGAAGGTAAGTCCGAAGTCATCCGCACTGCACTCATCGTCTTACTAGCCGAAGGCCATCTGCTCATCGAAGATGTGCCCGGCGTCGGTAAAACCATGTTGGCCAAGACATTGGCCAAGTCTTTGGACTGCTCGGTGCGTCGCATCCAGTTCACGCCCGACCTGCTGCCCGGCGATGTCACGGGGGTCAGTGTCTTTAACCAGGACACACGTGGCTTTGAGTTCCGCCCGGGCGCCGTCTTTGCCAACATCGTGCTCGGGGACGAGATTAACCGTGCGTCGCCGAAGACTCAGTCAGCACTGCTCGAATGCATGGAGGAACGCCAGGTCACGGTCGATGGCATCACCTACCACCTCTCGCCGCCCTTCATGGTCATTGCAACTCAAAACCCCGTCGAGATGGAAGGGACCTATCCCCTGCCGGAGGCTCAACGCGATCGCTTCATGGCACGAGTCTCGATGGGTTACCCAGATCAGGTGGCCGAGATGGCCATGCTTGCCGATCATGCCGCGACCAGCCCGCTCGACTTGATCACACCAGTCGCAGATGCAGCGCAGGTGGCGCAGTTGGTCGACGTCGTGCGCACGATCTACGTTGCGCCGTCTATCCGTCAGTACGCCGTCGATCTAGCAAATGCGACCAGAACACACCGCGACATAAGACTCGGTGTCTCGCCGCGCGCAACCTTGCACCTCGTACGAGCGGCAAAAGCGTCGGCTGCCCTCGACGACCGCGACCACGTACTCCCCGATGACCTTCAACGCCTCGCATCATCGGTGTTGGCGCATCGACTCATCCTGACTGCCGATGCTCAAATCGCTGGACGTTCGCCAGAAAACCTGGTCGCTGAGGTTGTCGGCCGCATCGCTGTTCCAGCAGCCGTGCGAGCCTGACGGCGCACCCAATGCTTACGGCCCTTCGACAACTCACCCGACGCGGACGCTACTTTCTCGCAGTCGGTGGGGGCGTGGTCGTCGTGGCCTCAGTGCTCAGCCAGCGCGACCTCATGCGCATCGGCCTGGTCTTGATCGCCCTGCCCTTGTTGGCGGCGGCGCTGGTGGCTCGTACTCGCTTTCGACTCGCCATGACCCGCGGCTTGCAGCCAAGCAGGGTGCAAGCCGGCGAGACGACCACCGCCGTCATCCGGCTGGAGAATCTGTCGCGGCTGGCCCATGGGCTGCTGCTCGTCGAGGACTCCGTCCCTTGGGAACTCGGCCAAAACCAGCGACGAGTCATGACCAAGATCGATCCCGGTAAACGACACCACATCCGGTACGAGCTGGTCGGCACGGTGCGCGGGCGGTACGAGATTGGTCCGCTGAACGTGAACTTTGTTGACCCATTTGGACTGTGCAGGGTTCAGCGAGATTTCACCACCACCGACACCCTCACCGTTGTGCCGACTGTGGTCTCGCTGCCCCCCATTCCATTGGCCGGTGACTGGAATGGGGCCGGTGAATCTCGAGCCCGATCCATGGCCGCCACCGGTGACGACGACGTCATCCCCCGCGAGTATCACCTCGGCGACGACCTTCGACGCGTGCACTGGAAGTCCACCGCTCGCAGCGGCGAACTCATGGTTCGTCGCGAGGAGCAGCCCTGGCGTGCCCAGGCCACCATCGTCTTGGATACCAGAGCAGGCGCTCACCACGGCGCGGGTCAGCACTCATCATTCGAATGGGCGGTCACGGCCGTGGCCTCGATCGCCTGCCACCTCATCAGCCGTGGATATGGGATCCGCCTCGTCGACATAGACGGTAACGCGCTGCGGGCAACAGCATCCGTCCCGGAGATGCTCTCGGGCCTGGACTCGGTGGGAGTGCTGCTCGACTGCTGCGCAACGGCGGCCTTCACCCCAGGTCTGACCCCGGCTATCGCGCACACTGCTCGCTGGGGTCAACGTTCGGATGGCCTGTTCATCGCCGTGCTCGGCGAACTCGCACTACCCGACGCAGACACCATCGCCCGACTCCGCACGGGGCATGGCAGCGGCTTCGCCCTACTCCTCAACGCCTCCAGCTGGAGCCAGATCCAGTACCCCGATGACGCCCGCCTGAAAGGTGCCGCCGCCCTGTTGACCGCTGCGGGCTGGCGGGTGGCGGTGTGCGAACCAGACATCGACCTGGGCACAAGCTGGCGCGCACTCGCCCAAGCCGGCGTCACCGCGGGGGGCGCACGATGAGTGCGACGCACGGCCGCAGTGACATCGGCTCTGCCCTCATGGCCACTGGGATAGGCCCGGCCGATTACGTGGCCATCGAGCGAGAACGGCTACCCATCTCCGCATTGGCTTGCGCTGGATCAGTCGCGCTCGCGACACTCTCACTCCTCCCGATCTTCCTGGACAACAGTTGGCTAGGCACGTCCTTGTTGACCGTGAGCCTGGTGACCCTGGTCGGAGCATTGGCTACCTGGCTGCGGGTACCGATCTTCCTAGTGCCTATCGCACAAGGGATCGCGCTGTTTTGCGTGCTGGTCGCCCGGTTCACCAGCGACGGCTACCTCGGCTTCATCCCAAGTCCCGCAGCGCTTCGCTCCCTACGAGCAGTGACTGGGGCGGGCCTGGCGGAGATAGAGCGGTTCGCGCCGCCCGTGCC
>CAIXFH010000215.1 GCA_903918645.1 uncultured Actinomycetes bacterium
CACGCCGGCCAAGGCGATCAGGATTGACAGGTGTTGGCCAAGGCGCGACATCGCCCAACTGAACGCGTTGCCGATCGTGACGGTTGGCCCGGGAGGCGGGTACGGCGGTGGAGTGGCATACGGCGGCGCTGCCGCGATCGGCGGCGGAGGTGGCGGAGGTGGCGGAGGTAGCGGAGGTAGCGGAGGTGGAGGTGGCGGAGGTGGAGGTGGCGGAGGTGGTGGCGCTGCGGCCGGCGGGGGCGGCAGGGGAGGCGGTGTCAGTGGCGGTGGCAGTGCAGGTGCGGGCGACATAGGTGGCTCTTGAGCGCTCGGCGCTGACTCGCCCTCAGGCGGGTTCTGGTCGGACATCCGGCATCCCCTTTCGTGAAACGACGACAGTTGAGCCATCGAATGAGCCAACGACAGGGGGTTATCTCCCACGCTACCCATAAGTCGCCCAGAGATTGGGCAGGATGGCGACCTTCGTTCGATATGAGGACATCGGGGTTGCGGCGTAGACTTGGCACTCGGCAGCAAGGAGTGCCAGTGTCGCGTGCGTGGGCACAGATCGAGTCCGGACGAGGAGGTGCATGACATGGTCGAGGATCGACGGCTGGCTGTCTTGCGGGCGATCGTTGAGGACTATGTGAGCACGCACGAGCCGGTTGGCTCGCGGGCTTTGGCCGAGCGGCACTCGCTGGGGGTCAGTCCTGCCACGATCCGCAATGACATGGCTGCCCTTGAGGACGAAGGCTTGATCGCCCAGCCGCACACCAGCGCCGGGCGAGTGCCCACTGATCAGGGCTACCGAGTCTTTGTTGATCGCCTGTCGCAGGTAAAGCCGCTTTCGGTCGCTGAGCGGCGAGCCATTGGCACTTTCTTGGATGGCACAGTCGATCTTGACGACGTCATGCAAAGGTCGGTTCGCTTGCTGGCGCAGATCACGCGCCAGGTGGCGATGATTCAGTACCCGTCGCTGACCCGATCCACCGTTCGTCACATCGAACTCGTCGGCCTAGGTGCCTCGCGCATTTTGCTCGTGTTGATCGCCGACACCGGTCGGGTCGAACAACGGGTCATCGATACGGGTGTTCCGATGAGTGATGACCTGCTTGGTCGACTTCGCAATCGAATCGTCGAGCGGGTCAACGGGATTCGACTCGTTGACGTCGCGCCTCAGGTAGCGGATCTCATCGAATCGTTTCCGCTCAATGAGCGCCCCGCGGTCGCCACCGTCATCGCGAGTTTACTCGAGACCGTTGTCGAGCGGCATGAGGAGCGAGTGATGTTGGCTGGTACGTCCAACCTTGCTTCGTTCGGTGAGGACTGGGGCGGATCCGTACGCCCGGTGCTCGAGGCGCTTGAGGAGCAGATGGTCCTGCTGCGTCTCCTGGGCGAGAGCCGCTCCGGTGACTCGCTCACCGTCCGAATTGGCCACGAGAACGAGGTTGCTGGATTGGTATCCACCTCAGTTGTCACAGTGGGATACGCGCGCGGCGACGAAGTCGTCGCGCAACTCGGGGTGGTCGGTCCAACTCGAATGGACTACCCAAGCACGATGGGGTCGGTGAGTGCGGTGGCTCGATATGTTGGCCGCATCCTCACCGAACAACACTGAGTGAGCAGTACGCAGTGAGCAGCAAGAGTTTTGACCCGTCCCTGTCCGCATGCACGTCGCTATCTTGTCTGTGAGATCCGTGGCCTCCGATCTATACGCCGTTCTCGGTGTCGCGCAAGACGCGACTCCCGAGGAGATCAAGCGTTCCTACCGCAAGCTAGTCCGCGAACTGCACCCTGATCTGAACCCCGATCCGGAGGTGCAGGATCGCTTTAAGCAGGTGACCGCGGCCTACGAGGTGCTGTCCGATGCCGAGAAGCGTCAGATGTATGACCTCGGCGGAGATCCCCGTGGTGGCAACGGTTTCGGCGGTGGTGGCATGGGCTTCGGTCACATCATGGACGCCTTCTTCGGTAACTCGAGCCGCGGGCCACGACCACGTGTCAGCCGTGGCAAGGATGCCTTGATCCGACTGCAAGTCGACCTTGTCGAGGCGACCTTTGGCTCGACTCGAGAGATCACGGTCGACACCGCAGTTGTCTGTGACGAATGCGAGGGATTGGGTACGGCGGCCGGTACCACCGTGATTATGTGCACCATGTGCCAAGGGCGCGGTGAAGTGCAGTCGGTCCAGCGTTCGTTCCTTGGGCAGGTCATGACCTCTCGTCCGTGCGTGCAGTGTCAGGGTTACGGGAGCCTCATCCCGCATCCGTGTCAGGAGTGTGGCGCCGAAGGGCGGGTCCGTACTCGTCGGACCATCACGGTCAAGATCCCACCAGGTGTCTCCACCGGGATCCGGATACAACTCACTGGTGAGGGAGAAGTCGGCCCCGGTGGTGGACCGTCCGGTGATCTTTATTTGGAGATCGTCGAGAAGGCGCACGAGGTCTTCAGCCGCGAAGGTGACGACCTGCATTGCACCATCACGCTGCCCATGACTGCTGCGGCGTTAGGCACCACGGTTGAGCTCGAGACCCTCGATGGAGTTGAAAACATTGATGTGCGGCCCGGTACTCATTCGGGGCAGACAGCCACGCTGAGACAGAAGGGTGTTACGCACCTTCGCAACAGTGGCCGGGGCGATCTTCATGTGCACATCGAGGTTGTCACGCCCACCAAACTCGATGCGCGACAGGAGGAACTTCTGCGCGAGTTCGCGGCATTGCGCGGTGAGGAGCGACCACTTGCCACGGTCCAGGCCAACGGTGCTTCGCAGAGTGGTTTATTTTCGCGCCTTCGCGACGCGTTCAAAAGCTAGGGCCTAGAGATGACGGCGCCCTTCTTTCTCGTTGAATCGCTTGATATTTCGGCCGACGGTGTGATCGTCGTTGAGGGCGCCGAGGGTCGTCACGCTGTCTCAGTGAGACGTTTGACCGTTGATGAACCGGTCCTCGTAGGTAACGGCTCCGGACTCGTCGCGAGCGGTGTGGTGTCAGCCGCTAGTGGTCGTGATCGGCTCGAGGTGCGGGTGTTGGAGGTCGTCGAGCATCCGGCGCCGAGCCCTCAACTCATCGTGGTCCAGGCGTTGGCAAAGGGCGATCGCGGTGAACTCTCGGTTGAGTTGCTCACCGAGGTAGGCGTCGACTCGATAGTTCCTTGGGCGGCGAGTAGGTCGATCGCGCAATGGCGCGGTGAGAAGGCTGAGCGCGGCGTCCTCAAGTGGCAGAGCACCGCGCGTGAGGCAGCGAAGCAGTCGCGTCGTGCGTTCCTTCCCGAAGTGCGCGCCTTGGCTTCCACCCGTGATGTGGTCGCGCTCATCGCCGAGGTGGTTGCCAGTGGCGGGATCGCACTTGTGCTGCACGAACAAGCGATCCGACGAATTCGCTCGGATTTGCTCGAGCCAGTGAGCACGGTGCTGCTCGTTGTAGGTCCAGAAGGCGGAATCAGCGACGTCGAGAAGGCCAGCTTCGAGCAAGCGGGTGCGGTCGCGGTACATCTCGGGCCCACAGTGCTGCGTACCTCCACCGCAGGAGTTGTGGCTAGTGCGATCGTCCTGGCAGCGACCCCTCGCTGGGATGGCTGAAGCACTCGAAGTCGCGACCGTGTGCGTAGCGTCGCGGATCGGGTTTCAAGGCGCTAACTTGAGGCGCATGGATACCGATTGTTTGTTCTGCCGGATCGCCTCGGGTGAGATCTCGGCCAGCGTGGTGGCCGAAACTCCTCGTGCGATGGCATTTCGCGATATCTCGCCCCAGGCGCCTGTGCATGTCGTCGTGATACCCAAGGATCATCACCCTGACGTGGCAGCGTTGTCATCGGCTGACCCCGATCTGGCTGCGGAGGTGTTGGTACTGGCGTCGCAAGTGGCGCAGAGCGAGGGGCTGGATAGCGGCTTTCGCGTTGTCTTCAACTCCGGCTCTGATGCCGGACAAAGCGTCTTCCACGTGCATGCTCACGTGCTAGGCGGCCGGTCACTTGGCTGGCCACCGGGGTAGTGAGCCCGGTCGCGGCCTGGATACGTTTCGGCCGAATTGCCGGTCGATCCGTTCTCGAGGGTTGCCTCGTGGCGTCTTCGCTCTACGATGGTGACGGAGAACACCGACCGCGCACGCGGTCCTACGACACGGAGGGCAGTCACGGCCGATTGAGGCCGGTACTCATGACCGCAACAACGGACACTCAGGTCAAAATCATTGTTCCGAGTTCGCTGAACATGGTGAATGTGCTTGGCTCGGCTGACGAGCTTCTGCGCGTTATCGAGCGAAACTTCCCCTCGGTCGACGTCCATGCCCGCGGCAACGAGATCACGGTCATCGGTGTTGCCGTTGAGGTGGCTCTGGTCGATCGGCTTTTCGGTGAGCTTCTCGCTGTAGTGCGCGCGGGGCAGCCGCTGACTCCCGAGTCCGTCCAACGCTCGATCACCATGATTCGCGACGACAGCGAGGTGCGCCCAGCCGAAGTTCTGACCGCCAATATTCTTTCGAACCGCGGCCGCACAATTCGCCCAAAGACCGTCAATCAGAAGCGCTATGTCGATGCGATCGACGAGCATACGATCGTGTTCGGTATCGGTCCTGCCGGTACCGGTAAGACATATCTCGCGGTTGCGAAGGCAGTGCAAGCGCTGCAATCCAAGCAGGTCAGCCGAATCATCCTGACCCGCCCTGCAGTAGAGGCCGGCGAACGTCTGGGCTTCCTGCCGGGAACACTCTCGGAAAAGATCGATCCGTATCTGCGTCCGCTTTACGATGCGCTGCACGACATGATCGACCCCGACTCCATCCCGCGTCTGATGACCAGCGGTGTGATCGAGGTAGCACCCTTGGCATACATGCGGGGTCGCACTCTCAACGATGCGTTCATTATTTTGGACGAGGCACAGAACACGTCTCGCGAGCAGATGAAGATGTTCCTCACTCGTCTGGGTTTCGGCTCCACCATGGTCGTCACCGGCGATACCACGCAGATTGACCTTCCCGCGGGCACCGCTTCTGGCCTGAAGGTGGTCGAAGGCATCCTCACCGGCGTCGATGACATCACCTTCTGCCGCCTCGACAGTTCCGACGTTGTCCGTCATCGTCTCGTCGGCAAGATCGTCGATGCGTATGCCGTCTACGACGCCGAGATCGCCGCCTCACCTCAGCATCCGACGATGCGCCGGGGCAACTGATGGGTGCCACTCGATGACCATCGAAGTTGCCAACGAGACCGACATCGAAGTCGACGTCGAATCTCTTGAGGCGCAGGCACGATTCATGTTGCAGTGCTTGCGAATCCACCCGCAGGCGGAGTTGTCGATCCTGCTCGTCGACGAGCTCGCGATGACGGATCTGCACGTACGTTGGATGGACGAACCCGGCCCTACAGACGTCTTGTCCTTTCCGATGGACGAACTTCGGCCGACACGTGATGACGAAGAACCCGAAGAAGGGCTGCTCGGCGACATCGTGATCTGCCCGCAGGTTGCTTCGGTGCAGGCCATCGCGGCCGGACATTCGCGCGACGACGAGGTGGCGCTGCTCTTGACTCACGGGATATTGCATCTGCTTGGCTACGACCATGCTGAGGACGGCGAGAAGGTCGAAATGTTCGAACTTCAGGCTCGATTGCTCACCCAGTGGTCCGCTAGGGATAGTGCATGAGCCCTGAATTTGGCTCGTTGCTCATAGCGGCTTTGTGTGTCTTGATCGGCGCTTTCGCGGTAGCTGCCGAAACTGCCATTGGTCGTGTTTCGAAGTCGCGCACCGAGGAACTCCAGCGCGAGGGAATCGCTTCGGCCAGTCGTCTTCGCCCACTGCTCGACGATCGTGCGCGATACGTCAATGTCCTTCTCTTCCTCCACATGATGCTGTTTGCGGCGGCAACCGTTCTTGTCACTCGAGCTTTCTTGGTGCTGATCTCGGCCCCTGTATGGGGGCAGTTGTTGGCTGCTGCACTTGTCATGGTCGCGGTGGGCTATGTCGCGCTTGGCGTCGCACCACGAACGCTGGGAGTGCAGCACGCTGATCGCATTGCGCTGCGTGCAGCTGCGCCCGCGCGTCTGCTCGGACTCTTGTTCGGGCCTTTGACCCAAGCCCTCATCTTTGTCGGCAACGCCATCACTCCGGGAAAGGGCTACCGCGAAGGGCCCTTTGCCACGCAGGCTGAGCTCCGTGAACTCGTTGACCTAGCGGAGGCCAGTGACGTCATCGAGGACGACGAACGCCAGATGATCCATTCTGTGTTCGAGTTCGGTGACACCATCGTCCGCGAGTTGATGGTTCCGCGAACTGAGATGGTCTTCATCGAAGCGTCGAAGACCCTTCGGCAGGCTCTGTCGCTCGCCTTCCGCAGTGGCTTCTCGCGCATTCCTGTGATCGGCGACAATATCGATGACGTCATTGGCGTGGTCTACGTCAAGGATGTGGCCCGTCGCACGTTCGAGAATCACGACGCTGAGCAGAGCGAGCGTGTCTCGAGTCTGATGCGTCCGGTGCTTATGGTCCCTGACAGCAAGAGTGCCGACGAGTTGCTCAAGGACATGCAGGCGGCACGCGTGCACCTTGCGGTCGTCGTCGACGAGTACGGCGGCACTGCTGGAATCGTCACGATCGAGGACGTGGTCGAGGAGATCGTCGGAGAGATCACCGACGAGTTCGACACTGAGATCCAAGAGGTCGAGGCGCTCACCAATGGCGCCTACCGTGTACTTGCGCGGATGCATGTCGAGGACTTCGCTGACCTCATCGGAGTTCACATCGACGCTGAGGAAGAAGGCGTCGACACGGTGAGTGGCCTGCTGGCCAGACGCCTAGGGCGCGTTGCGATTCCGGGTGCGCACATCGAACTCGATGGCTGGGACTTAACCGCCGAGTCGGCCGCCGGACGACGCAATCGCGTGGGTACCGTGCTCGCCCGGCCAGTCGGAGAACAGGTAGAGGCATCGAGTGCTGCAGACGGGTTGGATGGTTCCGATGACTGACGACTCGGGCCTGACCCCACGAGTGGACGTTGATGGTGAACTCTCGGCCGAGGACGCCAAGTTGGTCACCCTCGCGCGCGGTGCTCGTGCCCGCATCGGTGCTGACGAGGGTGCGGCGGTGCGGGACGAGACCGGCCGCACCTATTCGGGCGCGACCGTGCACCTTGGTCGACTCGAACTCTCTGCGCTTGAGCTCGCGGTTGCGCAAGCAGCGGCATCGGGCGCGAAGGGCCTCGAAGCTGCAGTGGTGGTTCGCCGTGATGCCGGCCTAGTGGATGACGACATCAGCGTGGTGCGTTCCCTCGCCGGCACAGGTGCCCTGGTGTATGTCGTCCTGCCGGATTCCACTGTCGCATCACGTAGCACCACCTGATGCATCGCGCCCTCTGCGGTCGTCGTCGAGCAGTACCTGTCCTGCGCGGTATTGCACTGCATGGCGTTACAGCCACTCGTGATGGTGGACAATCAACGCTATGACCGACTTTCGCTCTGGCTTTGCATGTTTCGTCGGTCGGCCCAATGCCGGAAAGTCGACTCTTACCAACGCTTTGGTAGGGGAAAAGATCGCGATTACGTCGAGCAAGCCGCAGACCACTCGGCACAGCGTTCGCGGCATCATCCATCGCCCCGATGCACAGCTGGTGCTCGTTGACACTCCCGGTCTGCATAAGCCCCGCACATTGCTCGGTGAACGACTCAACGCAGTGGTCCGCGAAACGTGGGCGGTCGTTGATGTGATCGGCTTCTGCGTTCCAGCTGATCAGCCGGTCGGCAAGGGTGACCAGTTCATTGCCGCTGAACTCGCGGGCATCAAGAACACTCCGAAGGTCGCGATCCTGACCAAGACTGACCTCGTTGATCATGCGCGGATCGGTGAGCGACTCCTTGATCTTGCCCGGCTTGGCGAGAAGGTAGGTATCGACTGGGCGGAAGTCGTTCCCGTATCTGCGAAATCTGGCGACCAAGTGGCACTGCTAGAGGATCTGCTGGTGCAACTTTTACCACCTGGCCAGGCGCTATATCCCGACGGCGAACTAACTGATGAGCCCGAGATCATCATGGTGGCCGAACTCATTCGAGAAGCAGTACTTGAGGGAGTGCGTGATGAACTTCCGCACTCGATCGCTGTTGTGATTGAGGACATGATCCCTCGTGAGGGGCGTCGTGCTGATGATCCCTTGCTCGACGTGCACGCGGCCCTGTACGTCGAACGCGACAGTCAGAAGGCAATCATCATTGGCCACCGAGGATCTCGACTGCGTGACATCGGGATTGAGTCACGACGTCAGATAGAAGCCTTGCTCGGTACGAGAGTGCACCTTGATCTGCAAATCAAGGTGGCCAAGGACTGGCAGCGCGATCCACGAGAATTGCGCAAACTCGGATTCTGAGCCTCACGCGCCTTGAGTCGATCCAAGCTCGCTGCGCCGATCTGCCAATCGCAACTCTGCCGATTGCTACTCTGCCGGTTGCTCACTTGAGTCAGGTGCTGACGGTGGCGGTTCCTCACTCGGAGTGACAGTGCTGAGTGGCTTTCCGGCGGGGATGACAAACATTGGATTTCCGGAAAACTCGTCGGATCCAGCCTTCTCGCCCTTGGTGCGGACCTTGAGCTCGGGTACTAACTGATAGCGCTGTCGATACGTTTCCACAATGGCCAAAATCGCTGCAGCCAGTGGGATTCCGATGATTGCTCCGATGAGCCCAAAGAGTTCAACCCCGACGAACACCGCGGCGAGCGCGATCGCTGGATGCACGTCCATGGTGGCTCGACTCACTCTGGGTGTGAATACGTAGCTTTCGATCTGCTGATACACGGTGGCGAAGGCAACGATCCAAAGCACCTTGGTCGGATTGTCGAACACCGTGAAGATGGCGGGGATGATGATCCCGATGTAGGTGCCGATTGAGGGGATGAACTGGCTCACGATGCCGGCGAAGATGCCCATGGGGAGCCAGTAGGGGACGCCGATCAGGTAGAAGGCAGTCACGTGCGCTACTGCGGACATTCCGGCGAGAACGATCTTCGAGACGACGAATCCACCGGTCTTAGTCACGGCGATGTCCCAGACAGTGATGAACACAATCTGCATCCGTTCGGGCAACCACGAGCCAATCACGCGCCGAAGGCGTGGCCCTTCAGCTGAGAGGTAGAAACCGAACACGAAGATAGTCAGCAGGTCAAAAATGCCGCCGAAGACGAGCACTAGGAAACCGAGGATGCCGCCGGCGAGATCGCTTGCCACACCAGCGATCTGAGCAGGTCCGATCGACAACGTGCTGAGGATGTTGCTGGCGTTGATGGTCGTCCCGAATTGGTGGTTGAGCCAATCGATGAAGCTCATTGCTGTCTGAGGTAGTGATGTGACTAGCCCGACGGACTGACCGAAGAAGATGCCGCCGAATAGGGCGGCGAAGGCGATTGATCCGGCAAGGACGAGAAGTAGGACTAGACCCGAGCCCAAGCCACGTTTGAGACCGTGATTGGCGAACCAGGCGACCGCTGGTTCCATCGCTATCGACATCAACCAGGCCATGAGAATCAGGAAGAGAAAGTGCGCTGCGGAGGTGAACAGCCAGTTGGCCAGGCTGAACAGCACCCAGAAGCCCAGCAGAGTTAGGGCCGTTCGTCGCAGTGACCGCTGGTCAAAGCGGATCGACAGGACATGGCCTCCGTCGTCACTGTGGGGCGAGTTCTGTTCAGTCATGGTGGTTCCTCCTGAGAGGACCGTACCGCCCGAGCGTCGTGTCTCGGCGTGAGCGCCATCGCGGGTCGCTGCCTATGTTGATCTCCGCCGTGACCCTGCGAGCCGTGTAGGCGCCGTCGGCGGTTGGGGAGACAATGAGGCAGTGAGCCTGTACCGCGATGAGGGAGTTGTCCTGCGCGCCCAAAAGTTGGGTGAGGCAGACCGCATCATCACGTTGCTGACCCGCGAACATGGCCGGGTCCGTGCAGTCGCAAAGGGTGTTCGACGTACCACGTCGCGGATCGGGGCTCGACTCGAACCCTTTGGCCATGTTGATGTTCAGTTCTATGCCGGACGCACCCTCGATGGCATCAACCAGGTCGAAACGCTCTCGTCCTACGGCTCAGTTCTCGTTGGAGATTATGCGCGCTACACGGCGGGTCAGGCGATGCTGGAAACTGCAGAGCGGCTCACTCCCGAGGAGCGCGAGCCATCCACTCAGCAGTACTTACTGCTCGTGGGTGGGCTGCGGGCTTTAGTGGGCGGCGAGCATGATCCCGGATTGGTCTTGGACTCGTACTTGGTGCGCTCGCTATCAGTTGCTGGCTGGGCGCCGAGTTTCGACGCATGTGCCCGCTGCGGGATTCCGGGGCCACACCGTGCGTTCAATATTGCGGCCGGTGGCGCCCTCTGCGCCGATGATCGAGTGCCTGGATCTGCCGCCCCAGCGATGGAAACTTTCGCGCTGCTTGCAGCTCTACTCACTGGCGACTGGCATATCGCTGATGCCAGCGATGCCCGTGCTCGTCGGGAAGCATCCGGCCTTGTCACTGCCTACCTCAACTGGCAACTCGAGCGCGGACTGCGCAGCCTCCCCCTAGTCGAACGCACCCCCTAACCCCCCTCCACCATTTCTCATCAAGGTGCCCCCGACTGCGCTAGGCGCAGCGGGGGCTCCCCACTGAATCGACGAATCGTCGGTTTGGCCCCTGTGGTGGGTGCCCCGCGGGCATCCGAGGTGCCACGATGTGCGCATGGCAGGACGTTCGAGCAGGGACAAGAGCGCTGGAAGCGGTGTTTCCAAGGGCACACCGCAACGTCCACCGACGCCTCATCCAAGCGGGGCAATCGCGCCAAAGATCGCACCGGAACTGATTCCGGGTCACGTTGCGGTTGTCATGGACGGGAATGGACGGTGGGCCAAGGAGCGGGGCCTGCCGCGCACGGTTGGTCACGAGGCAGGCGAGGCGAGTTTGCTCGACTGCGTGCACGGCGCGATCGAACTTGGCGTGGGCGCCATCTCGGCGTACGCCTTCTCCACCGAGAATTGGCGACGATCGCCAGACGAGGTGCGCTTCCTCATGGGCTTCAATCGCGACGTCATCAGGCGTCGTCGCGACGAGATGCACGAACTCGGGGTGCGGGTCCGCTGGGCAGGACGTCGACCCAAACTCTGGAAGTCGGTGATCGACGAACTCGAGGATGCCGAACGACTTACCGCCGCCAACACGACCCTCACTCTCACCATGTGCGTCAACTACGGTGGACGCGCGGAAATCGCAGACGCCGCCGCCGCCATCGCACGTGAAGCCGCTGCCGGGCGGCTCAACCCTGACAAGGTTGACGAACGAACAGTCGCGCGCTATCTCGACGAGCCCGATATGCCCGACGTAGATCTGTTCATCCGATCTTCTGGTGAGCAGCGCACCAGCAACTTCCTGCTTTGGCAGTCGGCCTACGCCGAGTTGGTCTTTGTGCCCACTCTTTGGCCCGACTTCGATCGACGGCACCTCTGGTGGGCCTGCGAGCAGTACGCATCACGCGACCGTCGCTACGGCGGCGCACTGCCCAACGCACTACCTGGAGCACTACCTGGCGCACTACCAAGCGCCCCGCCTGACGTACCTCGACAGTGAGACCTAGCTCGACGTTCCTGCCACGCGACAACTGGCGCAGCGCCCGAAGATTTCGAGAGTGTGAGTGACGTTGTCGAAGCCGTGCTTGTGTGCGATCGACTGCGCCCACGTTTCGACCTCTGGACCGTCAACTTCCTTGGTAGCGCCGCAATATCGGCAGACGAGGTGATGGTGGTGTGCCTGTGCGTTGCACCGTCGGTACATGGTCTCGCCGTCGTCGCGCAGAAGTGTGTCAACGTCGCCGTCGGCGGTCATCGCTGCCAGGGTGCGATAAACGGTACTCAACCCGACGTTGGCTTCTCGACGGTTTAGTTCGGCATGGATCTCCTGCGCACTGTGAAATGCGACCAGATCATCGAGGACTTCCTGCACTGCGACGCGTTGACGCGTTGATCGACGAGGCGGCACGGCCGGGGAGGGCGCACGCGAAATGTCATCGGAACTGCGTCGCGCTTTGTGGGTTGTCATAGCAGCGACGTCACTGCGTACATCGCGCCAACGCCACCGATCGTCGCGAGCAACGTCATCCTCGACGGGTGGTGGGCGTGTGCCTCGGGCAGGATGTCGGCTGTCGCGAGGTAGGTGAGCAACCCGGCGAACGTACCAAGGTAGATCGCCAAGATGGAGTCGGTGGGGGTGACCAGCCGCGCGACGAGGACGCCGACCACGGGGGCGAGCGCATCAAGTCCGAGAGCGATCGCGGTACGTCGTCGATCGTTCCCTGAACGTTGCATCAAGATGACAGTGTTGAGGCCGTCGGCGAAATCGTGTGCGAGAACAGCGATCGCAACTGTCCAACCAAGTGGCGTTGCGACTTGGAACGCGAGCCCTATGGCCAGGCCGTCGAGGAACGAATGGGCGATCAACCCCGAAGCGCCGAGCGTGCCGACGAGGGTGTGACGGTGCTCGCCGTACTCGGTATCTGCAGGTTCATGCAATCCAGCTGCGCGCTCAACCACGTGCAGTACGAGAAAGCCGACCACGAAGGCGATCATGGCTGCGGGAACGCCCGCGGCGAGATTGTTTGTCGACAGCCGGAAGATCTCAGGCATGAGGTCAAATGCGACGAGTCCGAGGAGTACTCCTGCGGAAGCTCCTAGCACGAGGTGCATTCGGTCGTTGGCACGCATGGCTACGACGCCGCCGATTGCGGTGGCGACCACGGTGAACAGGGCTAGCACCAATGCCATGAGCAGAGTTTGCGGCTAGATGACAATGATTGTCAATATCAAGTGCCGGGTCGCATCGGAAATCGCAGGCTCGAGACCTCGTAGGTGCGGGGGAGTTAAAGCCTGCCGGTGAGCCGCGCGACCGTGGCCCAGAGCAGCACGAGCACGGCCCCCGATCGCAGAACCTTCCCGACCGGCGAGAGCAGCGGCCAGGACACCGTCATGAGCCAGGCCAAGAACACGGTGGGGAGTAGCAGCACAATCGCGGTCCAACGCCACGGCAGGAGCAAGCCGATCAGCAACGTCACGGCAAGTAGGACGGGCACGAGCCAGGCAGGGAGCGAGTGCATGAACATGAGTGGCCCGGCACTTGATCTTTCAAGAGCGCCGCGCCAACCCGGTGTGAACTTCGTCGCGCCTTGCCGGGTCTGCGAGCGCCGACCAGCCTTGTTCGACGATTTGGCCGCTGCGTTCTTGGCCCCTCCGCCTTTGGACGCGGTGCCCTTACCCGGTGACGTTCCGCTCGAAGCCTTCGCCGCCGGAGATCCATGCGACGCGCGACTTGGACGTTGCTGCGGCCGACGGGCCGGGTGTCGTTTGCTCTCGGGCACGGCGTGTCCTCGGTTGTGATAGCTCATGAGCGAATTCGCGGCAACGCCGCGCTGACTGTGCATCTTTCACGTACATCGTTGCACTGCCCCGTTCGGGCATACGGTGGGGGAGTGCTCGTTGTCACCCGCCACCGCTTGCCGCTAGCCGGATTCAGTGAACGCCAAGAGCTTGTTTCGGAGTGCCGCGAACTGCTCGCGCTCTTTGCAAGCCGACCCGGTTACGTTCGTGGGTGGCTCACGAGTTCGATCGATGAGCCCGACCTCTGGCTACTGGCCCACGAGTGGACAGACGTCGGCAGTTATCGGCGCGCGCTGTCGTCTTACGAGGTCAAGATGCATTGGCCGTTCTTGCAGACCGCGAGCGATGAGCCCAGCGCGTTCGAGGTGTTGATCGAGTCATCGCCACATTCGACTCGCGAATTCGCGAGTGCCCGCGCCGACAGCTTCGATTCAGTGGGTTTGCAACAGGTACGAGATTCAATGCACCTAACAGGCGAAATATCATGAAGTTCAAGGACTTTGACGATGCTGGTCGCAAACTTTCGGTCCTAGTTCGCGACGTACTTACACCGGACTCGGTGCTTCTCGGAGTTCCGACGTGCGGAGTTGCAGTGGCTGTGGCTTTGGCCGACGAACTGGGAGTCACTGTCACTGTGCTCGATGTCACGCGCGACGATTCCGGCGTTCACACTCGCATCGATAGCGAGGTTTGCAGTGGACGCGAAGTCGTCGTGATTGATGATGGCATCGAGACTGGGACAACGGCTCGGGCCATTGCTGTGGCACTTCGAGAGGCTGGTGCCACTCGCATTGTGCTAGCTGTGCCGGTGTGCCCGCGCGAGGCCGAAGCCGACCTTCGACGTCGTTACGACGACGTACTGGCACTGGATCGACCCCTTGTGCGTAGGTCCCTGCGCTGGCACTACGAGACGTTCGCGTAAACTACGTCGAGTGAGCATCGCTGATGCTCACGTTCTCGCCCAGAAACCCTCGCCGACACACCAGCCGGATGGAGCCCCCACGCCATGGCCCTTGATCGCGTCGATGCCATCGTCAACTTGTCCAAGCGTCGGGGGTTTGTGTACCCGTGCAGTGAGATATATGGCGGTACCAGATCTGCCTGGGACTACGGGCCGCTCGGAGTCGAGCTCAAGGAAAACGTGCGCCGGCAGTGGTGGCGCTCGATGGTGCAGAGCCGCGATGACGTCGTTGGTCTTGATTCTGCAGTGATTCTGGCGCCCCAAGTGTGGGCGGCGTCAGGTCACCTCGAGGCATTCGTCGACCCGTTGACCGAGTGCACGTCCTGTCACAAGAGATTCCGTGAAGATCACTTGATCGAGGCGTACGAGGCCAAGAACGGCAAGTCGCCAGAAGGTGGTCTCGCTGGGATCAACTGCCCAAATTGCGGCAACAAGGGCCAGTTCACTGAACCGCGTAACTTCAACGGGCTGCTGTCAACTCATCTTGGTCCAGTGCAGGACGAAGCGTCCGTGCATTACCTGCGTCCCGAGACGGCGCAGGGCATCTTCGTCAACTACGCGAATGTGGCTGGCACCGCGCGCAAGAAGCCGCCGTTCGGTATCGCGCAGGTCGGTAAGTCCTTCCGCAACGAAATCACGCCGGGTAACTTTATCTTCCGGACACGCGAGTTCGAGCAGATGGAGATGGAGTTCTTCGTCAAGCCCGGATCTGATGAGGAGTGGCACGAGTACTGGTTGAAGACTCGCTGGGACTGGTATCTCGACCTTGGTTTGTCAGCGGAGAACCTACGATTCTTCGAACACCCCAAAGAGAAGTTGTCGCACTACTCAAAGCGCACGGTTGATATCGAGTACCGGTTTAACTTTGGCGGCACCGACTTCGCCGAACTCGAGGGCATCGCCAATCGAACCGATTTCGATCTCAAGACGCACACCGAACACTCGGGCGTCGATCTGTCGTTCTTCGATCAGGAGGCCAACGAGCGTTGGTTCCCATACGTCATCGAGCCAGCAGCAGGCCTTACTCGCGCTGTCCTCGCATTCATGCTCGAGGCGTACGACGAAGATGAGGCGCCGAACTCCAAGGGTGGCGTCGACACTCGCACGGTCATGCGATTCGACAAGCGGCTGGCTCCGATCAAGGCGGCAGTGCTGCCTCTTTCTCGTAACGCTGATCTCTCACCGAAGGCCAAAGACCTCGCGACCGAGTTGCGCAAGTCATGGAACGTTGAGTTCGACGATGCGGGTGCGATTGGCCGCCGGTACCGTCGTCAGGACGAGATCGGCACGCCCTACTGCATCACGGTGGACTTCGAGACTCTCGACGACCAGGCCGTCACCATCCGTGACCGCGACACGATGTCACAAGAGCGCATCGGTTTAGACGCCGTCCCAGCCTGGTTGGCTCAGCGCCTCCCCGGCTGCTAACCCAGCCCACGCTTTTGTCATGAAGGTGCCCCCGACTGCTCTAGGCGCAGTTCAGGCGCCCCACCGCCAACCTTCGCGGCCAGCACTGAGGGGTGTTTGGCTCGAGATGGCGACTTGTGGTCTGGGCCGCAACATGGCCTTGTTACGTGCGCTTACGATCGAGTGCAGCACTGCCCCGGGACGTCGCAGCACATCAGTGGGCAGGACAGTGACGACCGCTACACCCACGGCGGCGTAGCGGGCATTGCGTCGAATCGTTCGCTCGAAGTCATGGCCAATCGCGTGATGCGCATGGCTGTCAACTTCGATGGCCAGACCTACGTCGTCAAGCCAGGCATCCGGGATTGCGATGAACTCGCCGCTCGCCGTGGTCAGCGCGACGTTGTACCTCACATTCGGGATGCCAGCGGTTGACATGAGTTCTGCGAGATCAATCTCCGCGACCGAGAGTGCGCCACCCCCGACTCCGGTGATCGCACCCCTGAGCAAGCCACTGCCTCGACGAGGCCCCGCGGTCAGTTCTTCCTCAAGTTGGCCGATGGTGACGAGCCGACGTTGTGCGACCTCTGCGACCAACGCGCGCACGTCGGACTCGCGACGAAGTCGACGCGCCGCGTCACCCACCGCTCGCGGCGCCGGGGCGAGCGACAACCCATTCTTGCGAAGCGGTTCCTCAGGAAATCGGTGGGTTCGTTCAACTCGCACGTAGCCAGTCGAAAGTCGACGACGTTCGTGCGGGATCAAGATGTGCACCGGTTCCGGGCGCTCAGCTTCGTCGTCTCGCTGCTCCTGCAGTCGCAGTGCGCGGATTCCGAGCCTTCGCAATGCGGTGATGCCAGTGAGAGCGCTGGGCTCGCCGGCGTACAGCAGGGCTGCAAACTCTCGTTGTAGCCGAGTTGGTTCGCCGCCATCGACAAGGTGCACACCTGGCAGGACTCGCGTCCACATTCGACCCGTTGTTCTCCGAGATGTCGTACCGGTATTGACTCCCAATTCCGCGAGTTGGCGGGCGGTTATGAGGCCGAATTGGGCGTCGGCTGTTGCGATGAGATCTTTGCGCTTGCGTGAAGTGTTGGGCATAACGGGCAGGGTCGAGCCTGCGGGCTAGCGGTGTTTCAGCAATGGCGCACACCTGTGGACACAATGGGGAGTTTCTGCTGCGTCTAGCGCAGTTGGGGGCACATTGATCGAGATGGGATGATGTGGGCGTGAATATGGGGCCGGGGTATGAGTTGTTGGCGCGTGGGGGTGTGCCAGTGGTACTCGCACCTATGGCGGGCATCACCAACAGGGCCTTTCGACGACTCGCTCGAGAGCAAGCCCGCGCCGCCACTGGGGGCACCGCTACCGGCATCTATGTGACCGAGATGATCACCTCGCGCGCTCTGGTTGAACGTAACGAAGAGACCATGAGGATGATCGCCACGGATCCTGACGAATCGCCCCGAAGTATCCAACTGTACGGAGTTGACCCAGCGACCGTTGCGTCCGCTGTACGTCTATTGATCGACGAAGATCGCGTCGATCACATCGACCTGAACTTTGGCTGCCCTGTTGCCAAGGTAACCCGCAAAGGTGGCGGCAGCGCTTTGCCGTGGAAGCGGGTGTTGTTTCGCGCGATCGTCCGGGCTGCCGTTACTACCGCTCAAGAAACGTCGAAGGCGCATGGACGGTCGGCCGTTCCTGTCACCGTGAAGATGCGTCTAGGCGTCGATGATGAGCACCTGACTTACCTGGAGGCGGGCCGCGCGGCCGCCGAAGAAGGTGCCGCATGGGTCGCGATACACGGACGAACCGCGGCGCAACTTTACGGCGGCACGGCGGATTGGGACGCGATCGCCCGATTGGTCGAAGAGCTTGCACCGTATGGCATTCCGGTCCTCGGCAACGGCGACATCTGGACTCATCAGCATGCTCGACGAATGATCGAGCAAACCGGCGCGGCAGGTGTAGTTGTTGGCCGCGGATGTCTTGGACGACCTTGGTTGTTCGGTCAACTCGCTGCATCCTTCAGCGGTCTTGAGATCCCAGCGAACCCTGATCTACGAGAGGTGACTGTGATCATGCGTCAGCATGCGCGGTTGCTCGCAGAGGTACTGGGGCCAGACACCGGAGCACGTGACTTCCGAAAGCACATCGCCTGGTATCTCAAAGGATTCTCGGTGCGACGTGAGGTACGGCAAGGCCTCGCGCTGGTCGACACGCTCGACGAGGTAGATGACTGGATAGCGCAGATGGACCTCGACCAGCCGTGGCCCGGTGAGGTGTCGGAAGGTCCGCGTGGACGGACCCAACCTGGGAAGCGGGTCGCACTGCCCGATGGCTGGCTTGACGATCCCGACGATCTGGACGGGTTTCTCAGCGAGATCAGCGCTGCGGAACTCTCCATCTCCGGCGGGTAGCCACCGGAGCCACTTCCAACCAGACAGCCACTGAGTTCAAGTAGGCGCTGGTAGCGAGAAGCCAAGGTGCCCCTTGGGTAGAACAGAAGTGATCACCCACTAATTTCAGATAATGAAATATTTGATCCACATTTGGCCAAAAGTCCGCTAATCCCAACGGTTTTGCGGCGTGGCTAATTGCTGGGTCCCTTGTCGGGCGAAATAATTTGCAAGGTGACGCAGACCACGCAAGGGAACACAAACGCACCCGTCAGACTTGACGTCTTTTCTGACATCGCCTGTCCATGGTGTTTCATCGGCCTTCGCAACCTTGAGACTGCGATCGCCGCAGAGCAGGCAGCGGGTCGCACGGTCGTCACGCGCCATCGCCCATTTGAGTTGCAACCCAACATGCCCCTTGAAGGAGTCGACACAGGGGCCTTTTTCGAGGATCGCTTCGGTGGCGCACACATCATGCAGGCAGCGTTCGACCGAGTAGAGGTTGCTGGCCGTGATGTCGGGCTTGCAATTGATCATTCGTCGATGCCGAAGGTTGCAAACACCCGCTTCGCCCACGCCGTGGCCCTGACCTACGACGATGACGAGCGGCAGCGCGCAGTCCTTCATGCGCTGTTTTCAGCCTACTTCGAGCAGGGCCTCGACATTACTGATCGAACCCTCGTGCTTGGCCTCGCTGCGGCTGCGTCGGGTGAAGCGCGAGCCGATCTCTCGGCG
>CAIXFH010000216.1 GCA_903918645.1 uncultured Actinomycetes bacterium
GAATCCTCGCAGCGCCCAGCGAGATCCTCGACTACGGACGATCCGAACGAATAGTCCCACCCGGATTACGACGACGAGTCACCCAACGAGACCACACCTGCATCGCACCCGGATGCCAACGACGAGGTAAACACACCCAAGCTCACCACGTCATCCACTGGGCCACAGGCGGTTTCACGTCACTAGACAACCTCGCACTCCTATGCGGCCGACATCATTTCGCCGTGCACCACGAACACTGGGAGATCACCCCACGCCCCGGAGTACAACCACACGAACACGGCTACTGGCAGATGCAACCACCCCAACCACCCACCTGGTTCCAGCAGTAGCAACGGCTCAAACTCCTCCCGCACCCCACGCCACTAGGCCGAACCGTCGATGACGCCTGTCATCTCACATTCGCAGCACTCACGCGATCTCACGGCGGTTTGGGTCCCTGCGAAGCGAAGCACCAAAATGACCGGCACAGCTCCGGCCCCTCCCTCGATGGGCTGAGAGCGCACTAGAAATGATCTTGCGGCGCCATCAATGGGGCGCCATGGCTGCCTCTAGCGCAGTCGGGGGCACATTCATGACAAAAGAGAGGGGGGTGGGCGTGGGAGGTGGGGTGCGCTCGTGTCCGGCGATGCACAGCCGCTAGTGTCCGGTCATGTCTAGCGATGTGACGACTGTGGTGATTGCAGGACACCTGATCGACGTAGACGCCGGGCAGGTGCTGGTGAACCAGGCGATTCATCTGTCAGGTGATCGGATCTTGGCGGTTGCTCCGGTCAGTGATGGGATCCCTGAGGGTCTCCCAGTGATCGACCTTTCCGACTCATACGTCACGCCCGGACTCATTGACGCTCACGCTCACCTCATCGGCGAACTCGACACCGGTCACGGCTACGCCGGGCTGGTAACCACAACAGCTGCACGCGAGACCCTTGTCGGCGTTCGAAATGCCGCGGCCACCGTGCGGGCCGGCTTCACCACAGTTCGTGACGTCGGCAGTTTTCGAGCGTTCACCGATATCGCGTTGCGAGATGCAATCAGCAACGGCTGGGTGCTCGGCCCACGGATGCTATGCGCAGGTGCGTTCATCACCGTGCCAAGCGGCGGCGGCGACATCACCGGTCTTGCGATAGACGTCGACGGTGGCCTACCCCGCGAACTTCGGTTCGGCGTGGTTAAGAACGTCGACGAAGTACGTGATGCCGTACGACGGATCCTTCACGGAGGCGCTGAACTCATCAAGGTGATCGCAACGGGAGCAGTTCTCACCGAAGGCACCACCCCCGGGGCGCCGGAGTTCAATGAGGCGGAAATCCGCGCGGCAGTTGAGGAAGCAGCGCTGTACGGAGTACACGTTGCGGCGCATGCGCATGGTGCCGAGGGAATCAAGCGCGCAGTCCGAGCCGGTGTTCGCTCGATCGAACACGGCTCTCTCATGGACGATGAGTCCATCGCGATGATGGCCGATACCGGCACCTACCTGGTCGCCGACATCTACTGCGGTGACTACATCGAAGAGACTGGCCGACGAGACGGCTGGTCGGAGAACGTGCTGCGCAAGAACCAGGAGACGACCGACGCTCAACGCGAAGGCTTCACAAAGGCGGTAGCGGCCGGCGTGCGCATCGCCTATGGCACCGACACTGGGGTCTACCCTCACGCCGACGTCGCACTGCAGTTGCCATACATGGTGCGACACGGAATGACACCCATGCAGGGACTCCAAGCCGCGACCTCAGTCGCCGCCGAATGTATGGGTTGGCAAGATCGTGTCGGGTCGATCGCGGCGGGCAAGTATGCCGATCTGGTCGCTGTCGCGGCCGACCCGCTGGCCACCAACCTCGAGTCACTCACCAAGGTCTCATTCGTAATGAAGGGTGGAGCAGTGGTCGTGTCGTAGGCACTGCCCTGCACCGAGCTGCCAGTGCAAAGCATTTGTAAAAATCTAGCTATCAGTAACAGCACGTCATAACTGACGCGCAAACTCACAGAGCAAATGTTTAGAAACGCGCAAAAGCGCTGTCTGCCAAGGTCCACCAGCGGCGAGCAACATCTGCCACTGTTTAACGACCCGCTAAAACCAACGACCAACTATCAACTACTAAGACCTGTTAGCAGTTGTTAAGACCTGCTAAGAACGGCCGCGCCGCAACCACCGCGCAACCAAGTCGCTGGGGGTTGGGTCCGCAGGTTCCCGGCGACTGACGCTGGCGACGAATGCGCGGACGGATGGGGCCGCCGATCCGCGCGGAGGCCCCACGGAGGGCCGTGGATCAGCGCGGGATCACCGCCGATCCGCGCGGGATCACCACCGATCCGCGCGGGATCACCACCGATCCGCGCGGGATCACCACCGATCCGCGCGGGATCACCACCGATCCGCGCGGGATCACCACCGATC
>CAIXFH010000217.1 GCA_903918645.1 uncultured Actinomycetes bacterium
CTTGCTGGTAGTGGCGCGATCCTGCCCGAGTTGTTGGCGGCCGCTAAAATCCTTGCTGACGAAGGGATTGCGGCCCACGTTGTGGACGTTACCTCGCTGGATCGGCTCTACCGCTCGTGGCGGTTGGCGACTGCCGTCGCGGTACATGAGGCCAAAGTTCCAAGTATCCCTGGGACATTGCGATCGACCTTCGCGGCGGGAGCGCCCCTAGTTACGGTCCACGACGCGTCTTCACACGCCATGGCTTGGCTCGGAGCAGCGCTCGGCGTGCCGACCATCAGCCTCGGGGTTGACTCCTTTGGCCAAAGTGGCTCCCTTGCTGACTTGTATGAGATTCACGGTCTCGTGCCAGAGGTGATCGTCAACTCTGCCTTGGCTGCGCTATCGCTTAGGTAACGGGGCATAGATGCGCTCTCGCCACGGAAGTCCGCAAGCAAGGCAGCTACCCGGCAACCGTCCCGAACGCAGACCTTCCCCTCGCCCTCACACCACGCTACTGTGATCCTTGATCACATTTTCAGTAGGAGATTCTTTATGCGGCTCGCACGATTCACGCACGGACCCCTCACCACCTGGGGCTTCGTGGAGGGCGATGAGGTACGTCCAGTCGCGTCCGGGGCACCTTCGCTCAAAGCCGCGATGGAGTCGGGCAAACCCACCTTAGAAAGCCTGCTCGAGGCATCGGCCGCCCCTGTACCGCTGGTCGACGTTCGACTCCTTTCACCGGTTCTCAATCCCTCGAAGATCGTCTGCATCGGCCTGAACTACGGCGAGCATGCTCGTGAATCAGGCTTGGCACTGCCTGAAGAGCCCCTCGTCTTCGCCAAGTTTCCTAGTTCGATCACCGGGCCGAATGACGTCATCCTCCTGCCACCCGAGGCGACCAAAGTTGATTGGGAGGCCGAGCTCGCAGTGGTGATTGCTCGACCTGCATCACAAGTTTCGGAGTCCGAAGCCCTCGACTTCGTCGGCGGGTATCTGGTGGCAAACGACGTGAGCGCGCGCGACATCCAGGCCCGCGATGGCCAATGGGTACGGGCAAAATCGTTCACCTCCTTCTGCCCTCTCGGCCCGTGGATCACCACCGTTGATGAAGTAGGTGACGCATCGGGGCTTGCGATCCAGCTCACGGTCAACGGAGAGATGCGGCAGAACGGCACTACGTCAGATCTCGTCGCAGACGTTCGAAGAATCGTCAGCCTGTGCAGCCGGATCTCAACCCTTGAGGCCGGCGACGTGATCTTGACGGGCACTCCTGCAGGTACCGGCATCGGGATGACACCGCAACAGTTCCTATCGGAAGGTGACCACGTGAAGACCTCGATTGAAAGCCTTGGAGAACTCTCCAACCGGGTCGTAAGGGCAACACGATGAGCACCACCCAACCCGTACTCGAGACTGCAGAGCAGCCCGAGCAACTCCGCACCGGCGCATCGGTTCGCATCGAAAACCTCAGCCGTTACTACGGCCCGGTAAAGGCGGTTGACGACCTCAACCTAGAGATCCCTGCAGGAACCTTTCTCACCTTGCTCGGTGCATCAGGATGCGGCAAGAGCACCACGCTCGCCCTGATCGCTGGGCTTGATCGTCCTAACGGCGGGCGGATCTTCCTCGGCGACGACGACATCACAGACCTGCCGCCGAATGAGCGCGAGATGGCGATGGTCTTCCAGTCCTACGCCCTCTATCCCCACATGTCAGTGGCGGAGAACATCGCCTTCGGCCTCAAATTGCGCCGCCGGCCTGCCGCAGAAATCACCCAGCGCGTCAATGACGTTGCCGCACTATTGGACCTCAGCCACCTCTTGGACAGGCGGCCCTCTCAACTCTCAGGCGGGCAGCAGCAGCGCGTGGGCTTGGGTCGCGCCCTGGTCAAGCAGCCGCGGGTCTTCCTACTCGACGAGCCGTTCTCCAATCTTGACGCAGCCCTTCGAGCTCGTATGCGCACCGAGATTAAGCACCTACACCTTCGCCTCGGGACCACGACCGTCTTTGTGACCCACGACCAAGAAGAGGCGATGAGCCTCTCGGATCGCATCGCGGTCATGAAGGATGGCAAGGTCATCCAATTCGGTACCCAGCAGGACATCTACAGCCGCCCCGCAAACTTGTATGTGGCAACCTTCGTCGGCAGCCCACAGATGAGTCTGGTGCGTGGCACCCTCGTAAAGTCCGGCGACAGCGCCACGTTGCATACCGAAGCGTTTGATCTAGCGCTAGGTGACGCCAACGCAATCGGGCTTGGATCCGCCCAGTCTGGAACCGCAATCGTCCTCGGCGCTAGGGCCGAAGACGTCAGAGTCTCACTTGGTGAAGAGCCAAGCCCGACCACCGGCGTGAGCGTGTGCAAGGCGAGCGTGATCCTGATCGAGCCCATGGGTTCTGACACTTTCGTCGAACTCCGGATCGGTAGCCAGTCGGTAGTCGCGCGAATCTCGCCACAAGCAGACATTCACCTCGGCGACAGCGTCTGGCTCCAACTCACCATCAGCCGGAGCCACTTCTTCAATGGCGACACCGAGGAACGGCTCGGCCCATGAGCAAGGTCCGAATTCCCACATTGGCTGGGATTCGCGATGCCGCGACGCTACTTGCCGCACCTTTTGCAAGTACGCCGCTGATGCGATCAGTGCACCTCTCAAAGGCGCTCGATGCCGACGTATGGCTCAAGGTCGAGTCGACCAACACCATCGCATCGTTCAAGTCTCGCGGTGCCACGGTCGCAATAACGCGTGCAATCAGCGGACGCGGCGTTACCGAAATCGTCACGTCATCAACGGGAAACCACGGGCAGGGCGTGGCTTTGGCGTCGCAGCAGCGCGGGATCCCATGCCACGTCTTCATGCCCGCTGACCCCAATCCAGTCAAACTCGCCATGATCGAATCACTCGGGGCTAGCGTTCACAAAGTTGGACATGACCTTGACTTCGCTAAGGCGCAGGCACTTATCTTCGCCGCAGATCGGGGCGCGTACTTCGTCGATGATGGCGAGGACCCAGACGTCATGGAAGGCGCTGGCACGGTTGGGCTAGAGATTGCGGAAGCTTTCGCATCGATTGACCGAGTACTGATCCCAATGGGTAGTGGAAACCTCGCCGGAGGGTGCGCCACTGCACTCAAGGCGATACATCCACTCGCACGAATCACGGCGGTTCAGTCATCACAATCACCAGCGATGGCAGAGAGTTTCGCGCGCAAAACTGCCGTCGAACTACCTGCCCACAGCCTGGCAGACGGGCTCGAGTGTCGTGTTCCCGCTGAGCTGGCGTTGGAGCGCGTCCTAGCCCTGGTCGACGACGTGCTCCTGGTCGACGACGAGGTCCTTCTTCGCGCCTGTCACACCCTGCTTGAATTACAGCACTTGGTTGCTGAACCGGCCGGTGCTGCAAGTCTCGCGGGCGCCGCCTCCATCAGGGCAGAGTTGGCAGGGCAGACCGTCGTGCTAGTCATCAGCGGGGGCAATCTCACTCCAGCTCACATGGCTGCAGCAATTGCCGGTGAACGTCTTATCTGATCGCGTCGAACTCCTCCGGAGACGGGTCATCAGATGTCAGTAGCGATGGCACAGTGAACCTGAACCGACAGACGCTGTCGCCTCGAGTCTTCACGCTGTCCCAACGCACCACAGTCTCTGGGTGGTAGGACTGGAAAAGCCCCCGGTGATTCGAGGCATCAAAGAGATAGCCGAGCCGCAAGCCCTCTGCGCCTTCATGAGCCCATACCTCTTGCAGCGGGCAGAAGGTGCAATCTAGGTAGTACGCGCCCTCGCTCACATGCTGGCGGTCGCTGAAAACAAAAACAGCTTCCGACGGATCACGCTCTTGCAAACCTGACTTGCTCGCAAAGTTCGCGAGAGTAATCGGCACGCCTTCGCGAAGATGCTTCTCCCGGATCACCGAACCGCGCAGCGCGCCAAACTCATACGATGCCTCACGGATCACTTGCTCGCCTTCGGCGTCAAAATCACGCACAAGTTCGCGACTGACATACATCTGCAGAGCTGCAATCAGGCCCGAGGTTCGACGCGACATCTCAAGCAGTGACAACTCATCCCCCATAACAGCCCCCAGCACCAACTGCGCCGGCCTGGCAGCTCCGTCATCAAGGACGATGCGCACTCGCCACTTCCCTGGCACATCATCGACAACACTCGCCTGGCAGTTGGACCCATAGCCTTGCGCGATCCCAGCGAGTAGCGCCGGCCAGTAGATGTCCAACATCGCCGGCGAGAGACCAAGGTCGATGAAGTAAGCGTGACCGGGCGCGTGATCCAACTCCAAGATCAGGTCCGACGTCGTACCTTCGACTCTGATCTCACTGTCAGCGAAGGCCAACTCCCACTCGCCTGTGTCCCATTGCTCAACCAACGACAGAGCATTCCGCGGATGGACAAACGATGTGGCGCGGTCTCTCATCCGAGCGCCACGGTAATAGCCGGCCGCATGAGCACCCCGGCGGACTGCCTCAACTCCAGCGTCGCCAAAGGTCTGCTGACTTGCGTCGTAGAACACCCTGAGCATGAGCCAGTGATACTCCTGGAACATCCGCAAAGTGCCTGGGGCGATTCGAGATTCAGTCATGTGGCTTCCTCCATGGATGTACTTTCCTAGCGCACAAGGAATGGCTTCAGTGCTTCAGCCACGAGGTCCGCCTCGCTTGCCTCGTTGTAGAGGTGGAACGAGATGCGGATGTTCGGACCTTTGCCCGACGTGACAATTCGTCGTCGTGCGAGTTCTTGGCGCGCTTCATCTGGTCGTGCGACGGTCACTGTAAGGATCGACGAGCCCGTGGCAGGCACATCGAGTTGAGCAGCAAGTTGATCGGCCAACCCGACACACCAACTCGCGCGCTCAGTTACCGGCACCGACCCAAGGAACTCCAAGGATCTCTCGGCACCGACCCAGGCATGCCAGGCAAGGGAAACGTCGAACTTGGCAGCATCTGGCGCGAGCACACCGAGATCACCGCCGTAGTAATAGGAATAGGGCTCCCGCGCTGACCGCCAAGAAGCGACTAGTGGCGACATGGTTGAGAGCAGGTCACGACTCACACCCATGAACGCCACACCCCTAGGGCAAAGCAGGTGCTTGTACGCGGCCGCGACAACTACGTCGATCCCGATCTCGTTCGTATCAATGGGTAGCACCCCCGCCGAATGGGTGGCATCGACTAAAACCCTTGCGCCTACTGCCTTTGCAGAGGCTGCTACCGATCTAAGGTCCTGCACTCGTCCATCGTTGGACCGCACGTGACTGGTGAGCACAAGAGCAGTGTCAGCGGAAACCGACTCGGCGAGTCGATCGAACGGCACTCGCCGAACCGTATGGCGATGACGTTCGGCGGCTACCACCACCGGCAGAGTCATTGAGGCGAACTCGTCGTCGGGGATCAATATCTCGACCCCGTCCTCAAGCGCGGATAGGGCCACGCCTACGCCCACTGAGACCGCCGGAAGCAATGCAATCTGATCAGTGCCCGAGCCGAGAAGATCAGCCGCAAGGGGCCGGCACCTGTCACCTGCGGGATCCCAGTCCGCTATCCAGTTTGCTGTCCCTTGTTGCCAATCCGTAAGTGCTTCCTGCATCACCTGCACCGTCGAGTTTGGCGGTAGTCCATAACTCGCGGAGTCGACGTACGTCAGGCCCACCGGAGAGAAGAGGCCAACTGCCGAAGGATGCATCCCCATTAGTCCGTTAGCCGAACCGACAACGCTCGAAGCGCGTCTTCATCGATCTCGATGCCCAGACCGGGAGTGACGGGAACCCGCACGTGGCCGTCTTCGAGCGCCAGCGGGGTACGGGTGATCTCAGTGCGCATGCGGTTTTCGAAGCGGTCAAATTCGAGCAGCGGGCTGGTGAGCCCGGGCAACTCCGACGGCTCAGGGATCAGGCTTGCGAACTGGACGGTGGCGGCCAGCAGAATCGCTCCACCCCATGCATGCGGAACAGTTGGCTTCCCATGCAAGGCCGCGAACTCAGCGATGAACACGCCTTCACCGATACCCCCACAGATGGCGATATCGGGTTGGATGATGTCGGCTGCGCCTCTGGTGACGAACTGGGCGAATGCTCCTCGGTTCGGCAACCCCTCTCCCGCAGCGATAGGGATATCCAGCGACGAGAGATGCTCATAGCCGGGGTAACTCAATCCGTCGCGGAATCGGATCAGCGGCTCCTCGAACCAACGGTAGCCGTTAGCCTCAAGCACTCGGCCGACCTCAATCGCCTGCGGTACCGAGTAGGCACCGTTCGCATCGACCATCAGCTCGACGTCGGCATCAGTCTGTGCTCGCAGGTTCTCCAGGAGCGGGGCCTCACGCCGAGGCGCGAATCGACCGATGCGAATCTTGACGGCGGTGAAGCCATCCGCGATCGCGCTGCTGACGTCATCAGACCACGTGGTTTCCGGACCTGCGTCATTTTGGTAGCCGCCACTGGATGCATAGGCACGGATGGAATCGCGCAGACGACCTCCGTAGAGATCCGCTACCGACAGCCCGAGTTGACGACCGCGCAGGTCATCCAATGCGATTGACCATGCGCTGATGGCCATGGTGTCGGCGCCTGATGCCAACATGTGATGCAGCAACTTGCGAGCCTGCGATGGCACCTCACCGTGCAACTGCTCGCCGAGCGCTGATGCGACTGCCGCTAGTCCGGGACCGGTGTAGGTCTCACCCCACCCAACGACCCCGTCCGCATCCTCCAGCCGCACGATCACGCACTCTCGACTCGAGTACGTGACCGCGGCGGGGCCCCTGGGCGTTACAACAGGGTGCTGCAGGGTAAGGACTTCGGTGCGTGCAATTCGCGAGGACACCTAGCTGGCCCTCAGTTGCCCTGCGCTATGCGCAGGTGCGACCGAACATCAGGGTTGACGATGGTAGACGCCCAACCGGAGTTCACCCAGTCCAGAGTTGTCCGCACCATCTCGCTCCGCAGGTCCTGCCAGGACTCGTCTGAATACCCGGCAACGTGCGGAGTCATGATGACGTTGCGCGTAGCCCGGATTGTTGCATCGGCAGGTAGCGGTTCCTGCTCGAATACATCGAGACCGGCCCAGGCCAAGTGACCATTGTTGAGAGCCTCGATCACCGCATCGGTGTCGACGACCTTGCCGCGGCTGGCATTGATCAGCGCGGCGCCAGGCTTCATTTGCGCAACCTGAGCTGCACCGATGAGGTGGCCAGTGCTCGCGTTCAGGGGTACGTGAAGCGACACAAAGTCGGACGTGCGTAGCAACTGCTCGAGGCTCACGGGGCGCGCTCCCCTACTCGTGATTTCCTCTGGGGACAGCGCTTCGTCGTAGCCCACCACGTCAAGACCAAGCCCCGCTGCGCGCTGCGCAACACCAGCTCCAATTCGACCGACTCCGATGATCCCGATCTGACGTCCGGAGACCCGATGCATGGTTCCTGGCATGGCAGGAGGCCATGCACCCTCGATCATTTGCTGCTGATACCAAGGGATTCGGCGCGACCCCGCCATGAGCAGTGCGATCACATGCTCAGCGACATCATGCGTGCCATAGCTGGGGGCATTGGCAACAGCCACGCCCATCTCGGTTGCCGCTGCGACATCGATCTGCTCGAATCCGACACCCCAGCGCACAACTAGTTCGACAGTTGGCAGGGCAGCAAGGACAGTCTTGGTGACACCAGGCTTCCAAGCGAGCCACAGCACTCGCGCGCCCTTAGCCATCTCGATGAGCTCTTCCTCGGTGGTGCAGCCACCGACGACTAACTCTCCCCCTGCATCTGCAAGGCGTGCCCTTTCGTATGCGAAAGGCTCGAGACTGTCGTCCCTATCAACTTGGAAGACGGTGAACATCACTGACTCTCAATCATCTCTGGTAGCGGATACTGCGACGTGAGGTGCTCGCGCAAGAACGTGTCGATCACGGCCCAACGCTGGCGCCGGTGGTCAAGAGTGCCGTTGATCACCATCAGATGGCCCTCACCTGGCACACGGAGGAAAGCAACATCTTGGCCTTGGTTCCGCAGTGCCGCATAGAGCTGCTCACTCTGATTGATCGGGCAGTTGTGGTCATCCTCTGCGTGAATCAGCAGCAGCGGTGTACGGATATCGGCTGCGTAAGTCAGCGGGGAAAGCCGCTGGTACAACTGGGGATCCGCCCACGGCGGAGCTCCGAGGTCTTGCGCCAAAAACGCGCCAGCGTCTGCGGTAGTCAGTGCGCAGCTGGCCAGCTCGATCACTGAGTTCTCTGCGATCGCCGCAGAAAATCTATCCGTGTGCCCAATCGCCCAGCAGGTCAGATAGCCGCCATAACTGACACCTGACAACACAATGCGCTCACCATCGATTTCCGCTTGGGCCGCAAGATGATCGGCGACCTCTAGCAGGTCAAGATAATCGCGCGAGCCCCAATCACCAACGATGGCAGCGGAATACGCCTCACCATAGCCCTGGCTACCACGAGGATTAGCCACAGCGACCACGTACCCCTGCGACGCGAGACGCTGCCCCTCAAAGGAAAAGCGCCAACCAGTCGGCCAATGAGGGCCACCGTGCACATTCAGAACGACTGGCCTGGGGGTCTGAGCCGAGCCAGGTGGCGAAAGCACCCACATCTGCACCGGCTGCCCATCGCTGGCCTGAACTGTGTGCATCTGGACCTGGCCAAGATCAACCTCCTGGAGCCACAACGCATTGCGTTCCGTTAGGCGACGACGTTGGTGCCCCGTTATATCGCAGATGTACAACTCCCCCGGCTCGGTGGGATCACTCGAGATGTAGGCAATCTGGCCGGAGTCCTTCGCTACAGCAAAGGACAAAATCGCGACATCGCCATCGATGACGACCTCGAGGTCGCCAGTGCTCGCTGTCTGGTCAAAAGCGCGCAACCAGGCAACCCGCACCGATCCGCCATCGGGGAAACTGCACAGAATTCCTTCGCCAGGAGACCAAGAAAGCGCACGATGACCTGAACCACGAAGATCGTCGGACTGAACACACACGCCGAAAGAACTGTCAGAGTCGGGCGTGAGGTTCTTGATCCCGCCATCGTCGATCCCGACGACGAACACCTTTCGATTCGACGCATGGTCGTGTCGATCACGGTTGCCGATGAAGGCAATGCGACCACTGTCGGGAGACCACGTGGGGCTCAGAACCAGCCCCACCCCGTCGGTGAGCTGACGAAGTGAGGTGTCGTCGACACCTACTAGCCAGAGTGCCGATCCCTGGCTGCCACTTGCTGGCTGGGCCCGGTCCGAGATGAAACTAACGTGGCGACCGTCAGGGGACCAACTACAAAACTGGTCGCCGCCGATCGCCTCCGTCAAGGTTCGCGTGCGCCGGTCAGCTAACGAAATCGTCCGCAGCCCATGGCGATCCGGCCGGTAACCAACAGGGTGTCCATCCCACTTGTAAGCGTCGGTGACGACCGAATAGGAAGCATCTGATGTGGCGCCACTACCCACGTAAGGTTCGTTGTACGGATAAACGATCGCTGTCTCGTCCGGTGACCACGAGCAGGGTCCGCCGACGCCGTTTGGTTCATCGGTCAGTTGCCAGATGCGATCCTCGCCGACTTCCCAGATCCAAATCTGCGGTGGGCCGGTGTCTGCGCCCAGTACCGCTAGGTACTTGCCTGACGACGACCATCGGCCCGACGTCGACCAGGCAGGCCCGGGTGGCAGCACCGAAACGACTCTGTTGGTGGCATCCACGACGAGGACGCACGATTCATACAGGCCACTCTTATCGCTGATCCACGTCTCGGTGACACTGACTAATCCGCCATCGGGTCTGCAATCGGGATCATCGAGCCATCGGATACTAGACAGGTCAGCGCTTGAGAGAGGTCTGCGCGCGAACGTCATGTCAGTCGGTGTGCTGAAACTGGACTGTAGGTGGACGCCCAGGTGAGCGCAGCAGATCATATCCGCGCGCTGCGTCGGCAATCGGAATCGGATCCGGTGCAAGCCTCGAGACATCGACCTTGCCCTCTGCAACCAAGCGCAGGAAGTAGGCCATATTTCGATGCTCGGTCCAACGCACGAGACCGATCGGGTAATCGATGCTCTCCTCTTCATAGCGAGGGTCGTATCGGCCCGGGCCATAGGCGATGGTCTGCTTGATCACGACATCATTTCCACCCATGCGCGAGCGATCGATGTTCATCCCAAAGACACCAACACCCACGACTGTTCCTCGCTGGCGACACAAGTCCAACGCGTGGTTCAACGGCGTGTTCGACTCGCTCACGATGCTTAGCAAGACCGCGTCGGCCCCGAATCCTCCCGTCGCTGCTAGCACCCGCTCATTCGCCTCGGCTTCGTTCGGATCACAGACATCGGTAATGCCGAGTGAACGGGCCAACTCCAATCGCCCCTGGTCGATGTCGAATCCCACGACCCGGAGCCCAGCCGCTTGCGCGATTTGGGCCGAGAGGAGCCCGAGCAGACCCAAGCCGTAGACAACAACCGTCTCGCCAAAACGTGTCTCGCTCTTGCGAAGTGACTCGACCGCGATCGCCCCCAGCGTGACGAAGGCGCCTTGGCGCAACGTAACACCGGGAGGCAGGACCGAGACAAGGTTTCTTGGGACCGCGATGACCTGCGCGTGGTGCGCGCACTGACTCCCCGAGCAGGCGACCTCCATCCCCGGATATACGTCGAGAACACCTGCCCCGACCTCACGGACTACTCCAGAAGCGCTGTAGCCCAAGGGAATATCGGGGCCGCCGCCAGGTCGGGGAAACATATTGCCGGGGATCCCGTCACGGATCTTGGACCAGTGGCCCTCGCTACCCGGGTACTCCTCATCGACGCCTGGATTTTCTATGCTCCGTCGAAGAATGAGTGACTCAGTTCCCGTGCTGACAGTCGAAAAAGCCGTGTCCACCAGGATCTCTCCAGCTCGCACTGACGGTTCTGGCACTTCTCGGACGACTGCTTCGCCGAGATTCGCGTAGATCCGCTTCATACGAAGTACTCCTCTGGATGATCCTGGTGGACACGGATAGTGCTCAGTTCATAGTCCTAGTTGCTGAGCCACTTACCGATCAACTGGTTGGTGTCGGCGAACGCCTGGTCGAGAGCCTGCTGACCAGAGAAGCCCTTCTTTGCGATGCCGTTCACTGCGGCGTCGAACACCGGGTAGGTGTCGTAAGGGGTCGGCCACGTGCTTGATGGCAGAACGCCTTGAGCGGCCAAGATGTCACCGACCGGGAAGATCTTCACAACATCGGGATCGGTCAGAACGTCCGCACGCACTGACGGAAGACCAGACTTACCAACGGTCATCATCAACTTCTGGCCATCATGGCTTGTCATGTACGACAGGAAGCTCAGTGCGGCGTCTGGGTTCTTGGTGAACTTGTTCATGCCAACGCCTTCAAACGCGTTCGCGGTACCGAACTTGCCCGGAATGGTCGCTGGCACACCACAAACGCCGACATCCTCGGGCTTGAGCTTGGAATCCGGGCCGTTAAAGGCCATGGACCAGTACGACGAACAACCCAACTGCGATCCGCCCTTGCCCTGCGCGAACAGGAGCGCTGTGTCCTGGTCGGCTCCCGGGTCACTGAGCACGTTGGGGTCGTAGAACTGAGTGTCCAGACCCTTCTTGATGGAGTCAAAGACAGCGAGGCCATCTGCGTTGTTGAACAGTGCCTGGGTGTGGTCAGGGCTGAACATCGGCAGTCCAGATCCGTTGTACATCATGACGTAGTAGCTACGGGCATAGCCGGCAAGCCAAGGCAGCAGCATGCCGTAGTTGTCTCCCTGGTGGAGCTTGGGGGCCAACGCATAGAGCTCTTCGAAGGTCGTCGGCGGTGCGTCGCGCTTAGCGCCAGCAGCCTCGAACATTGCCTTGTTGTAGATCATGAAGTACATGTCTGAACTCAGCGGAGCAGAGAGCAATTTCCCACCGACGCTGATGGATTCAGTGACCGAACTCAGCAACGCCGATGTGTCGAGCTTGCCGGTCAGGTCCATGAACAGTCGCTCGCCGAACTTGCCAACGAAGGCAGGGTCGCCGTAGAGCAGGTCCATCGAACCGTCTTGGGTCGCGACAAAGCCAGCGAACTTGATGGCCCGCTCGGCGTAAGGAACGACCGTGACGACTGCCGTGCCGCCGGTGAGCGCCTTCCAGCCAATTGCGTACTCCTCAAGGGCGGGAGCATCACCTGGGTTAGTACCAATCGAGAGAGTCACACCCTCGAAGTTTGCGTTCGCCGTTGAACCCGACGGAGCAGGGGCTGAACCCGACGGTGAGGGCGACGCCACAGGAGTGTCTGACCCACTCGAGCAAGCAGCTAGGAACGCTGAGGATGCGAAAGGTAACGCGAGGCCCCACTTGAGGACAGACCGTCGACTCGGGTCATTGGCTGCACCGGTCTCTGGAATTTCATTGGCTGTCATACGAAATCCTTTTCTCGATCGAAATGGTGGGTGGTACCTATTGGTCTTCTTGACGTGCGGCTTTCGGGCGGTCTCAGTGGCGGGACGGGCTAACCCTTCCCGTACCCTTCGGTGAGACCAGACACAATCCGACGGTGGAACAGGATCACGATCAAGATGCACGGCAGTGCGGCAAGTACGCCGCCGGCCGCTAGCAGGTCGTATGAATATGAGTTGCCCAGGCTGTGCGGCGTTTCAAGGAATCCGATTTGTCGCGTTACCGTTACTGCGTTGCGATCTCCGAGCACGACCGCAAACAGGAAGTCGTTCCAAGCGGAGACCATGACCAAGATGGCGGTTGCTGCAATTCCTGATTTCGCAACCGGCATGATCACGCGGAAAAGCGTTCCGACCCGCGTGCAGCCATCCATGCGCGCCGCAGACTCCATCTCTCTTGGCACGTCCTCAAAGACATTGCGCAGGATCCAGATGGCAAGCGGCGCAAGGAATGCAGTATCAACGATGACGAGCGCAATAACCGTGTCCTGGAGATGCACGTAACGGAACATCAGCAGGATCGGGATTGCGAGGCTGATACCGGGGACCGTCTGGATGAACAGCAAACTCGTCAGCATCACGTTCTTACCTGGCACGTCCAACCGCGCGAGTGGGTAAGCGGCAAGCGATGCGATCAAGATTGTGAAGAAGGTGGTCAGCACCGCGACCTGAAGACTTACCCATATCGCGTGATACCAGCCGGCACCAGTAAGCAACTGAGCGAAATGCTCAAGAGTCAAGTGCAGGGTGAGTTGTGGGGGTGCATGAGTGATCGCCGCAGTGGGCTGAACGCTGGCAATGAAGATCCAGATGATCGGGCCAACAAGCCAGAAGAAGAGCAAGCCCGTCGCTATCCGACGAGTCCAGGTCTTGACTCCGCTCGGTAGGAACTTGCGGCGCATCCGAGATTTGTCGTCATACACGACGGTCCCGAAGGTCGACTCACCAGAGAGCCGAACACCAGAAGTGGCGATGGTCGTGGCCTCAACCAACTCATGGGCATCGGCGGCTCGTCGGTGCGCGACGGTCTTGTACCGAGACCGCTGACGCATCCACACCAACGGCGCCGAGAACAAGACGATGAAAGCAATCAACAGCACGCTCAGCGCCGCCGAGTAGCCGAAGTTCAACGTTCCGAACGCAGTGTTGTAGATGTAGTAGTACATGACCGTGGTGTCGAAGCCTGGGCCGCCACGAGTCAGAGTGAAGATGATGTCGAAAACTTGCAGCGAGAGAATGACCTGCAGGACGGTGCCGACGATCAGCATGTTTCGCACCGCAGGCAACACGATGTAACGGAATGTGTTCCACGACCCCGCGCCGTCAAGTTGCGCGGCCTTGATTTGATTGCGCGGAATCGTACGTAACGCGGTGCCAATCAGGAGCGCGAGCAGAGGCACGGATCTCCACGCGGTGGCAATGACCGCGAGCCCCATCGCTCGGCCGGAATCCCCGAGCCAGTCGATCGAGCCATTACTCGCGCCAATGAGGTGCATGAAACCAGTAGCAATTCCAAACTGCGGCTGGAAGATGAAGCGCCAGAACAAACCCGTGACGATGGGTGCAACAGCCCAAGGCAACAAGAGCATCACGCTCAACATCTTCTGACCGCGGAAGACACGATTCAGGGCGAGCGCTGCTGCAAGTGCCAGGGGGACGGTCAGCGCCGTGGCTGCTGCCGCAAATATCAGGGTGCGGGGGATCGAGGCTACGAACTCGTTGTCCTGAAACATGTACAGGTAGTTGCGCAGCCCGACGAACTTAATGCCGTTTTCCTTGAGCAGATCAACGCGCCACAGACTCATCCCGAAGACCGAGATGACGGGCGGAAGAACGACAAGCGCGACTACGAAGAAACTGGGCAACGCAAACACCGCGCCGAATTGTCGATCCGACAAACGGTCCAGACGGCGAGCTACCTGGCCAGGGACTCGGGTGAGTTGCAGTGTCGCCACCTGATCACCCACCCCATCCAAGTCAGATTGCGTTCGACGGTGTTGATCATTACGGCCAACTGCTCTCGAACGCTAGTCAAGTAGCCAAACTCTTGTCAATGATCTTTGATCACAAGTTTGCAACCAAAGACCTTCCCGGCTATGGTTTGCGCACAGCGCTGGCGCCACCCTCGGCACAGAGCGAACGCGCGATTGGATGGAAGACGAATGGGTCCTGCTGTGCCCGGCCACTTGACTATCCGCAGCGCGGAGGATCAGGTGTACGAAGCGCTCCGTGATCAAATCGTGCATGGGCTCGAACCGCTAACGCCGCTAAGGCTCAACGAAATTGCTGCATCGCTGGCGGTTAGCACGATGCCAGTCCGGGCAGCACTGCGTCGGCTTGAGTCTGAGGGGCTCGTCATTACCCTCCCCCGGCGCGGCTCGCGCGTCGCCCCGCTGCGGGCTGAGGACATCGAAGAAATCCAAACCATGCGCTGGCGGATCGAAGGACTCGCTGCGCTGCGGGGGGCACCCAAAGTCGACGCAGCAGGCTTAGCGCGCATGCGAAAGAGCCTTGCCGCGATCAAGAAGGACATCAAGAACAAGGACATGGACAGTTACATCGTCCACCTCCGCGAGTTCGAGGATGTCTGCTACTCAGCGGCGGAATGGCCACGTTTGCTGCGACTGGTCGAGGACCTGCGTCGCTCATCTGAGCGCTACTTGCGAATCGCCGTGGCTCGCGCGGGCGATGACGTACTTAGCTCAAAAATCTGGGACCACTTCTATGACGCAGTTGAAGCGCATGACGGCGAAGCCGCTGAAGCCGCGCTCCGAACAGCGCTGATGTACACACTCGAATGGATCCGCAAGTACCTCAACGAGATCGAGTTTGGTGACCAAGTCAGGTAGACAGCCCGGACCATTCCGGGATCGCACGTTCTTCAACACCTGCAAGCGCTCTGTGCTCACATCCGGATAGCAGCATCGCTACTAAGGAGCACCACTATGACTGACACTGAGGGCAACTCGCCAAGCGAAGTAGTTCAGATCTGTAGCGACTTGATCCGTATCGACACCTCTAACTACGGAGGCTCGGGCGGTGCGAACGAAAGGCCGGCGGCCGAATTCGTCGCAGGCCTTCTCGCAGAGTGCGGGATCGAAATGACTATCCTCGAATCAGAACCGGGGCGCGCCAACCTGATCGGCAGGATCATAGGTACCGATCCGAGCCGCCCCGCTCTGCTTCTGCACTGCCACTTGGATGTGGTGCCAGCCGTGGCAATGGACTGGCAGATTCACCCGTTCTCAGGCGAGGTGCATGACGGCGAGGTGTGGGGACGCGGCGCCGTCGACATGAAGGACATGTGCGCCATGGTCCTGGCCGTCATTCGCAGCTGGTCCAAGACCGGGTATCGGCCGTCTCGTGACATCGTTCTTGCCTTCCTTGCCGACGAAGAGACCGGCAGCAAACTCGGTGCGCACTGGATGGTTAAGCACCATCCAGAACTCTTCGAAGGCTGCACCGAGGCGATCGGCGAAGTCGGTGGCTTCTCCTACACAGTGAGTGAAGACGTCCGGCTCTACCCGATCATGACGGCAGAAAAGGGCAAGACCTGGATGCGCCTGACCGCTCGAGGGACAGCAGGCCACGGGTCGATGATCCATAAGGACAACGCCGTCATCGCGCTCAGCTCGGCCGTATCGCGCATAGGCCTGCATGAGTTCCCCCTTCGGATGACCGCAACAGTCCAGAGCTTTCTCGACACCGCTGGCAAGGTTGTCGGACTTGATTTCTCGGGCGCCGACGTTGAAGAGCAGTTGGAGAAACTCGGACCCATCTCCTCACTACTGAGAGCGTCGCTGCGCAACACCGCGAATCCCACCATGCTCGAAGCTGGCTGGAACGTAAATGTCATCCCGACACATGCCCATGCGTATGTCGATGGACGCTTTATCCCCGGATTCGAAGAAGAGTTCCACCAGCAGATCACCGAAGTGCTCGGCCCCGACATCGACTGGGAACTCGTCCTCCAGGACATCGCACTCGAGACCGAGTTCGAAGGACCGTTGGTCGACGCGATGTGCGCCGCTCTCATCGCCGAAGACTCCGGCGCGATTCCGCTGCCGTACCTGCTGTCCGCTGGCACTGACGCAAAAGCATTCGCGCTGCTGAACATGCGCTGTTTTGGCTTCTCTCCGCTTAAACTTCCACCAGACCTTGACTTCGGCGGACTGTTCCACGGAGTCAACGAGCGCGTTCCCGTAGACGCTCTCCTGTTCGGTGAACGAGTTTTGGACAGATTCCTAAGAGATAGCTGAGGTACAAAGATGGTCGCCGAAAGTACGCGAGCTACCTTCACCAGGATGCAAGACGGCACAGCAGATGACTACGCCAAGATCGACCATGCTGACGCTGAGTACTTCGCGGCGCTACCGACGCGCATTCTTGCGGCAGTAGCTGCACTGGCAACCGACGGTCTGAGCGCCTACACAATCGACCGCACGTCACACAGTCTGCAGTCTGCAACACGCGCTCTGCGCGCTGGCGAAGAGGAAGACTACGTTGTAGCGGCCCTTATCCACGATGTTGGCGATCCGCTCGCACCCTTCTCGCACGGCAGGTTGGCCGCCTCAATCATCAAGCCATTCGTCTCACCGAGAATCGCGTGGATCGTCGAGCAGCACCCCGTTTTCCAGATGTACTACTACGCCCCGCATATGGGCGGAACCCGCGATGCGCGAGAGCGATTCCGTGATCATGAGTGGTTCGACGACGCTGAGTACTTCACCGCCAATTACGACGAGAACTGCTTCGACCCCGACTACCCATCTCTCCCCCTCGAGTACTTCGCCCCAATGGTGCACAACGTCTTTAGCCGCGAACCAGCCTTCCCCGAGACCGGGGCAACGCTCTGATCTGAGTTCGGCCAGGTTCGAAAAGCCCCGCGCGTCGCGAAGGCTTCTTGGCCAGGCGGTTTCGCACGGTTTCGGGTAACGGATCTGTGTGACGTTTCGTCGTACCAAGAGATGAGTTGACGTGACCAACTGGCGTCTGCGGTGCGCTCTCGCAGTGCTATGCAGTGCGCAACTTCTCATCGTCCTCGACGCTTGTTCGCTCAGTGTTGCACTGCCGTCGATCCAACGTGATCTAGGCATTAGCGATATAGACCGAGTGTGGATCACTAACGCCATGACCCTCGCGTGGGGGGCCTCGCTACTACTTGGGGGCAGGATCGCTGACATTTCCGGCCGGCGACGGGCGCTACACATAGGCCTGCTTGGCTTTGCTCTGTCATCGTTGGTCGCCGGAACCGCGCAGAACGAACTCGCCCTCATCATCGGCCGTGTGCTGCAAGGTGTTTCGGCAGGTCTGCTAACCCCATCTGCTCTTGCACTGCTTTCCGTGCTCTTCATCGAACCGCACGCCCGCGCTCGGGCTCTTGGAATCTACGGTGCTGTCGCAGCTGCTGGCTCCATGGTTGGGCTCGTTCTCGGTGGCGCTCTCACGGAGTACGCATCCTGGCGCTGGTGTCTACTCGCCAATGTGCCGTTGGCGCTGGTCCTGGCAGCGCTCTCAGCGAAGTTCTTGACGGAAAGCAGGTCATCCGGCAAGACCTTGTACGACCACTACGGCGCCGCCACTGGAACCATTGGTGTTGCGCTGCTTGCCCTAGCCGTCTCACAAGTAGGAAGGTCTGACGCAGGTGCCCATCCCGCACTGGTGTGGCTGGCCCTCATCAGCGCTGTGGGCTTCCTCATCGCGTTCTGGCACATCGAAAAACGCTGTAAGCACCCGCTGCTGCCCCCAGAGATCATCCTTGATCGCGGTCGCGGCGCAGCCTTGCTCACCGTGTTTGTCCTCTCCCTAGGCGTGCTGCCCATCTTGCTCCTCACCTTGTTTATGCAGCGAGTCCTGCTGTACTCGGCGTTAGCCACCGGAGTAGCTCTTGTGCCCGTGTCGGTTGGAATTGTGATCAGCAGCGCAGCCGCGGGTGAACTCATGCAACGCATGGGCCCTGGGCGTCTGGCGGTTAGTGGGCTTGCCTGTGCGGCACTGGGATTCGCATTGCTGGCGCGATTGACGGTCTCGTCGTCGTACCTGCCCGACATCTTCCCGGCAGAAGTGCTCATAAGCGCCGGTGTCGGCCTAGCTTTGGTGCCCCTCTGCAGTGCGGCCCTGCTCGGAATTGCGTCAGATGATGTGGGGGTTGGATCGGCGGCATTCCTTACGACACAACAGGTTGGCGGCTGCATAGGTGCGGCACTGCTCAATGCTGTGGCGACGGGGGCCGCTGCCATGTGGCTGTCTCAATCAGCCGAGCCCCATTCGGCAGCCACCGTGATGTACGCCGCCGCACATGGTTACGACCTTGCCTTCATCGTTGGGGCCGGAATGGCTTGCATCGCAGGAGTCATCGCTTTCGTCAGGCTCAGGCCGCTCGACTCTGCTTGGACCTCCACAATGGCAACCGAGGTCCTCATATAGCTGGGCCCCTCAGGCTCACAGGGATCGGCCGGGCCAGAACAAGAATCGGCTGAGCCGGACCAAGCTGGGTTGTGCGCCATCCATGAAGCCCGGATCTCGCGGTGGGTAAGACTGCTCATCTCAATGTCTTTCGCAGGATGAGCTGAGGAATCAATTCCCCGAAAATAGTTGTCCCCATTGGGGTTTCGGGGTTTACAACTGTCAGTTGCGTGTGCCATAATAAGACACATGTACGACGGTCGAGTTACCCTGCGAACCCAGCTAGCCGACGCTGTTGCCACAGCAGCCGCTACTGCTGCGTTGATCGCTGA
>CAIXFH010000218.1 GCA_903918645.1 uncultured Actinomycetes bacterium
GCTGAGCACTGGGTGCCGGAGCTCCAAGGGCTGCCCCTCGCCACGGGCGATAGTCGGCCACCAAACCTCCGCCAGCTGCTGTCGATGAACTCGGGCTACCCCGAGGACGACCCCTGGGCCGACCGGCTCGAGTCGCTCAGCGACGATGAGTACAGCACATTGATGGGTGAGCCAAAAACCTTCGCGCGTACCTCGGGCATCGCCTTTGACTATTCGAACATCGGCTTCACGTTGCTTGGTCGCGTCATCCAAAACGCAACGGGCCAGCCCTATCGGGATGTGGTGACAGAGCGCATCATCGCGCCACTTGGGCTGCGCGATACCACCTGGAGCGACGACAGCATCGACCCTGCTCGGCTCGCCACCGGCTACGCACTCGTCGACAGCGAGTGGATCGCCCAGCCGATCCAGAGCCCCGGCGCCTTCAGTGCCCTCGGTGGTCTCTACTCAACGGTCGCCGACTTAGCCGTCTGGGTCGCGGGCTTTATTGACGCCTGGCCACCGCGTGATGCCGACGACGCGCACCCGTTGTCACGCGCGTCGCGTCGCGAGATGCAACAGGTCGTCACGGCGATGCCGCTGCAACTCGGTGCCGGTGAGGGCTTATTGCGCGCCCAGGCCCACGGCTACTGCCTCGGACTGATGAGCGCCGAGGATCTCGCGACCGGCCGCACGATCGGCCATTCCGGCGGCTACCCCGGCTTCGGCTCACGGATGACGTGGCATCCCGCCAGTCGGATCGGCGTAATCGCACTCGCTAACGGGCGCTACGCCCGACCCAGCAGGGCAGTCGCTGACTCCCTCGCCGCGCTCGTCGCCGAGGAGCCTCGCCGCCTAGGCGTCGAGCCCTTGCCGGCTGTTGCAGACATCCGCGCGGCGATCGACGCGGCTCTGATGTCTGGTGACTTCTCCGCAATCGAACCACTGCTGGCCTTCAGCGTCGACCTCGACGAGACGCTGGAACGCCGCTCCTCGTTGGTGGCATCGCTCGCCGCTACCCACGGAGCATTGACACCGGAGGCCGACCTGACGGTGATGACACCGACGCAGGTTGCCTGGTGGATGACCGGCGAGCAGGGCCGTCTCAGGGTCGAGATCATGTTGAATCCTGAGCAGCCCCCCAAGATCCAGAAATTGAACCTCACCAGTGTGCTGCCCGCAACACCAGAACTCGAAGGCGCAGTTGCCGGGGTACTTGAAGCAGTCAAGCGTGGCACTGACCTTTCGCCCGTGCTGCTGCCAATTCGTAGTGCCTCGTGGGTCGCCTGCGACGGTCAACGCACGGGCACCGTGCTCGTCGTTGGCGCCTACGCCACTGTGCGAATCCTGATTGACCTCGACGCCGAGCAGGTCGCGACCTTCGAGCCGGACGAGCGTTGGCCTCTCTCAACGTAGTGCGGATGCATCAATAGTCGCGTTTGCTCGCGAACCGGACTTCTGAAAAATACGTGAGATAGTCAGTCTATGACTATCAAGAAGTTCCTCCCCATCGGCCTGCTCACTGCCGGCCTGCTCGCTCTCGCCGCAGGACCCGCCAGCGCCGCAACTCCGGTGCAGACCCTCAACGGCACCGTCGGTCCGGGGTACACCATCAGCATCACGATGGCAGGCAAAAAGGTCACGAACCTCAAGGCGGGCACGTACAAGCTCGTCGTCAAAGACAAGTCCAACATGCATGACTTCGTTATTGAGGGACCGGGTATTGATGGTGATAATTCGGTCACCACGGTGCCGTTCGTTGGCACTAAGTCGGAGACCGTGGTACTCAAGAAGGGCACGTACGCTTACTACTGCGAGCCCCACCACACGTCGATGAAGGGCTCAATCAAAGTCTCGTAGAACAGCTCGTTTGCTCGGATAGCGCTGGGTTCATTCGACCGAGAGCGGTCGAATGAACCCAGTTTTTTTATCCCGTAGACGTTACGCGGTTCGCAGAACACACGTGATTACGCGGATGCTGTCGATCACGCGCCACCGGGGTATGGCGGGCATCACAAATAGGGTGCATTTATCTCCATCGCTCAGTCGTCAACGCTAGAGTGCGCACATGGTTCAGCCACGCCGACTCCTTCTGCTCGTCGCAACATTCGTGGTCTTTGCGGCCATTCCAGCACTCGCGCACGCAGACATGGCACAGAAATTGAAGGCGCTTGGCGGCAAACCGTGCTCGGCGACAAGCGAATTTATCTGCGTCAAGATCAGCGTGCCACTCGATCACTTCGACCCGACAAACACGCAGCGCATTAAGGTCGCCTTTGCGGTCCGCCCCGCCGACGGCGTCAGTAAAGGTCTCTACGTCACGGCAACGGGAGGTCCTGGCTCGAGTGGTATCGCCAGCGCCGATTCGTACGCCAGCAGCTTCGCCCACGGAGTACTCGACCGCTTCGACGTCGTCTTTTTCGACCAACGTGGAATGGGCCGCAGCGGCAATATCGACTGCCCGAACGCCATGGCGGCGTATCAAACCAGTACAAGTAATGACCCCGCGACTACGACAGCCACGTTCGCGACCGCCTGCACCCAAGAGGCCCACTCCGCAGCACTCTTGCCGTTCATGGGCACCGACCAAGCGACCGAGGATCTCGAGTCGTTCCGCGTTGCTCTCGGTAGCCCCTCGATCTGGCTCTACGGTGAGTCGTACGGCACGCAGTATGGTCAGATCTACGCCGCTGCACACCCTGCATCGCTGAAGGGACTGATCGTTGACGGCGTTGTGGACCTCACGCTGACCGGCCCGCAGTTCTGGACCAGCGCGTCGCATTCCTTCGAGAGCGTGCTCAACACCACGCTCACCATCTGCGATCACCGTACCCGCTGCCTGAAGGACGCAACGACCAGTGCTGGCGATGTCTACGACGCACTCGAGGCGAGCCTCGCGGCCCACCCCATTAAGGTTCGCTTTCCTCTAGCCAATGGCGTGCGCGTGGAGCGCGAATTGACCCTTGGACTTTTTCAGACGACCACGAGTGGCCAAATGTATGGCACCTACGGTCGCATGATGTTTCTCCGCGCCTTGACAGCCGCCGGTCAAGGCGACCTTGTCCCGATGCTGCGACTCGCCTATAGCAACGCGATGTTGAACCCACAGAACCTCAAGCCAATCGTTGATCCCACGTGGTCGGATGCTGGCTACTACGGCGTTGACTGCCGAGACTATGCGTACTACACCGGCACGCAGGACCAGCGTAGTAGTGCCTTCCTCACCGAGGCTGGCCAGATCAATGCAGCCTACCCACGGATCGGTGGGGCAACGTTCCTGAGCGACTATCCCTGCGTCTGGTGGCCCGGCTCCGACGTCGCCGCCACACGACCAGCGCCACTCATCAATACCGGTGTTCCGACCTTTGTCATCGTCGCTACCTCCGATCCGATCACACCCGTCACGCAGGGACGAGCCGTCTATTCGCACCTCGCCGACGGCTACCTGATCACCACAATCGGCGGCCCACACGTGACCTTCGGCCGCGGCAATCCCTGCCCCGATAACCTCGTCAACGATTTCTTGATTAGCGGTCGTCGTCCGACGCAACGCAAGACAACCTGCCCCGGTTCGTATGTGCAGCCGTATATCCCGCTCGCGCCGGCCAAGGCCAGCGTCTTTGAGAACCTCAAGGCAGCACTCGTCTCGTTTGATCAGCAGTTCGCCGCGGTACCTGAGTACGCCTACTGGGATGGCATCACTCCGACCGCAACTGGGTGTGCTGTGACTGGGTCAGTCCGCATGCGAGCCACCTCACACGGTGAGGCCTACACCTTCACCAACTGCTCGTTCACGGACGGTGTCCGCATTACGGGCACCGGTACGAAGAACAACGACTCGGGCCAGACCACACTTGACGTCACACTGACAGGGCGCTGGAATCAGCACGTCCGCTACGTCGATGGCAGTCACGGTAAGACCGTCACGCTCGTCGATTAGTTCGCCGCGTCACCGGCCTTGAGCTGCTCGCCAAGCCACCTCGAGTAGATCTCACGCCCAGGCTTATACAGGTGGTTCGGGTCGGAATAGCCACCGTGATTGAGCTGCGCAAGCACCTCTTTCGGTGGCACCAAAAGCGGCACGCCAAAGGTCTTCTGAAAACTCGCGAGATAGGCATTGCTGGCTGGCGGGTCAAGATAGCGTGGCATCAGCGTGAAGTAAATCTGCAGACCGTGGTCATGCGCCCACACAATCATCTCCTTCATCGTCTGACGCTGAGCATCGCTATTGATCATGCCGATCGGCCACGATCCCGGCTTACGTTTCTCCCAGGCCCTTCCATTCTTGAGGATCTGCTTGGCCCACGAAGTATTCGCTGCGTTGTTGAGCGTCCGGTCCGGACCGGTGCAACCATCGGAGACGCCAACGGGGCGTTCCTGAGCGGGGATCGTGAGGTTTGCGTTGGCCGTGCCCGAAAGCCAGCGGTCGAGTGAATAGTCGACCCGCAGCTGACCAAGTTCGAGAAGGTCCCGGAAGCGTAGATACGCCGGTTCGCGCGGCTTCAATTCGGGATCCGTACGTAACTCCTCGACGGGTACGAGAGCCGCGTGGTCTGGGTAGTAGTCGTAATACCGCTGCGAGGTGGCAACAACGTCGCCCTCCCGCGAGTACTCCACCACAATCGCGTGCTTGATCCCCCGCTCGGCCTGTACGTCCTTGACCTCTTGGAACATCTGCTCCGTACCGCGCCAGCTGCGCGCCAAGTTCAAGACAACCTCTGGCGGCTTCTTGCCGTCGCTGATCACCGTCGAAATCTCTTCCGGCGAGACACCCCACTTGGTCCGAGACGTGCCAACAATCACGACGTCAACTGGCCCCTGATAGTTGTAGATCTGGCGATACACGCACTTCAGTGATGCATAGCGAATGCGCGGCTGATCGCTCCAAGCCACCAGCGCAAAAACGCCGCTGATGACGCCCACAAGCAGGACGCCGCAGACGATCTGGATCAGGTGACGGTGGGATCGGCTCACAGGCGGGTTAGTAGTTGGCGTAGACCGGCGTCAATGATTCGAGCGGGTAGTTCATCGCCACGATGATCCAGGCAATGATGCCCAACACGATGTAGACGAGTAGTTGATGGCGCACCACCCAGTCTGCCACCCCGGCGGTGAAATTGGACCACTGGTCTTCCATTAGCTCTGCCTCCTGCTCACAGGTGAACTCCGACAAATGACGCGACGTAGCGCGCGAGATCACGGTTTGACGGTTGATTCGCAATCGTCGACATCAGGCTGACGAACGTGAGCGTGATCACAATGCCGCCAGCTCGGCGCACAATCATCGGCATCGGCAATGGTCGTCGCTTGAGACCGCGGTAATACATCGTCAGCGCCAGCGCCGAGCCGTGCCCAACCCCCCAAAACAGGTAGCCGATGCTGACGTTATGCCACAACCCGATCAGCGTGAAAGTAACCACCAGCGAGAGGGCAGGCTTCCCCGTTCGCCGCAGCATCGGCTTGAACATGTACGCGGTGATGAACTTCGAGAGCGACAGATGCCAGCGCTGCCAGAAATTCTGGATCGAATGAGAGAGCAGCGGAAAATGGAAGTTCTCGGTCAACTCCAAATTGAACATCCAGCCAGAGCCGATGGCGATGTCGGTAAAGCCGGAGAAGTTGACGTAGAGGAAGCCAAACGAGAAGAAGGCAAAGATCAGCGCCTCGACCGGGCCCGACCAGCCCTGGGCATAAACGCCCGGTAGCGGGACGCCGAACATGTCGATTGCGAGTGTCGACTGGATGTAGCCACCGATGATGTAGACCTTGATCACACCCAACCCGATGCGACCAACACCCATCACCCAGCGGCGCACGTTCGGGTCACGCGAGAGGGCGGCATGGTCGAACTTTTGCGAGGCATCGATCGGACCCGACGGAAAGGCCGGATAAAACAGCGTCGTCGTCAGAATCTCACGAAACGGTAGGGAATTCAGCTTGAGACCCTGCTTGATCGACGAGTACAACTTGAAGGTGTAAAAGGACATGCCAAGCGTGGCGAGGTTTGTGAAAACCACGCCGCGTGGCGACCCGACAGGGAACGGGATCAGGTCGCCAATCGGCGTGATCGCATTGATCACGAGCGGTATGACGACGAGCCACGGTAGCCAGCCGTACTTCGGGTAGCGGCGCGTGACGCCGTAGAGCAGCCAGGCCAGAAGCACCGTGCCCACGGCCACAAAAAGTGCGGCTGGGTCGTAGATGTAGAGCAGGGTTCCCGACGTGACAAGCAATACGGCACGCCGACCTTCGACCCAGGCTGCAGGCAGCAGCCAATAGGCAAAACTCGCTGCGACCGTCGTCAGCAGCAGGATCTGGAGACTTGCCAGCACGCGCTACCCGACCTCGGGCTAGTGCCCCGTCTGCCGAACACGCGGGTGGAGCATTACGCGGTGGCTGCCACGACGATGTCGACGATCGAACCGACGCGGAAGTCCTCGTAGGTCTCGTCGATCGCCTCGAGCTTCATACCGAGATCGTTCTCGAGCTCGAACAGGAACGTCATCGAGTCGAGCGAATCGAGCATGCCGTCTTCGACAAGGTCCGTGTCTTCCGTGATCGTGCCATCAATATCGCCGACGGTCGTCGTCAGCGCCTTGGTGATAGCCGCAAGGGCGTCTTCCCGTGTCATTGCTCTCCAATCCTCCTGGTGAACCCTACGTCAGTCATTTCCTACTACGCAAGAGAAACAGATTTGGAACTGTGGTGGCGCATTCCCGTCGCCCTCCGTGTCAACCAGGCTCAGGGTCTGCAAGCGACCATCCACTACTCGCTCAATCTTCGGGGCAACCCGGAGTGTTCCGGCGCGTGGGTACGACGCGTCGAGCGGTAGGCGCGCGCCCATCAAGGCCGTGAACCAAATATCCGTAACGTGCTCGCCCCGTTGAGCGTGCACCGCCTTGACAAATTCGATGATCGCGACCAGATAGGACTCGAAGGTTCCGGCAATTGCGAATGTCGTACTCCCCGTGCCCTTGCCGTCCGTCTCGAGATTCGCCGTCACGCGCGGAACATCTTCGATCGGCGGTGCTTTATCACCAGCAACCTCGCAGAACCGCACCGTCTGTCGTCCAGCAGCGGTCACGAACTGGGCTCGTCCAATCTCGAGCGCACCGCCTACATCGGCGTCATCAAATACCGCGAGGACTTCGCGCTCCGTGATCTGCGTGAATTTCGCAGAGGCGAGCAACGTCGAGTCGTCGGCCCCCACGAGCTCGGCCGTGCGGGCAAGGATCTGCGATCCCTGCACGTAGTCACGCGTGCCGCGAATGTAGACGTTGAGTGGTTGTACGGTCACGTCCACAAGACTAGGTGCTAAACCGGACTTTCCGAGCTCTTGTCCCCACCCGCGAGGCCACGCGCGAGCTCGAGAAAGGCTGTGGCTGGCGCGGAGAGCGGCGTATCAGAGCGATAGATGGCGGCAACAGGGCGTCGCATCACCGGGGTATCAAGAAGGTGAAGCTCCACCAACGACCCCTCGGCCAGTCCCAGCCTGATCGCAGTGCGCGGCAAAAGTGATACGCCGAGCCCCTCCTCCACCATCTTGGCGGCCGCCTCGGTGTTGTCCATCTCGAGGAATGCGCGCGGTTGGCGGCGTGCGCGCTGAAACAGCGTCAAGGCGATATCGGCGAATGAGGAGCGTCGGTCGAAGAGCACGAGGCGCTCACCCGCGACCTGCTCGATCGTGACGGACTTGCGGAGCGCGAGCGGGTGGTCGCGCGCGCAGACCAAGACCAACTCGTCCTCGAAGACACGCTCGGTCACCAGCTCGGGGTGGAAC
>CAIXFH010000219.1 GCA_903918645.1 uncultured Actinomycetes bacterium
AGGTGCATTGCCCGATTGTTGGCCGGTGCCATTCATGTCCACAGGTGCAGCCTGCCACTGAAGGACGCACTTCGCCCCCTTCAGACGCGAGCCCGTGTCCGCTACTTGGGCGAGATGGTGATCAGTGCGATCAGCCCTGGACCCTTGATCGTGATGGCCCGATCGGTCACGACGACATCTCGTGTGTTCAGCATGGTGAATTTGCTAGAGCCGTCGGCGGTGACATTGGCTTCGGCCTGAAGCACCACGCCGAGCGTGGTGTCGCGAAGGGCTGGTGTGATCAGCAATCCCGCGGCGGCGTTATGTATGGCCACACTCGCCACGAATTCACCGCGCCTTGTCATGACGTTGAGGTCGGTGGTCGGGCCGTCGAGCAACTCGACGCTTACGTCGTCTTCACCTGCGAAATTCAGCGGGGAGTGGCGGGGTACGCCGACGGTCTCCCCATTAATCGTGAGCTCAAAGTCATGTGGCCCAATCACTGTCAGGATTCGATCGATTCCAGCGAAGTGTGAGAAGGGTCCAGATTGCGACACGTCAGCCATGGACACGCGCCACCCAAACGTGCCTAGATCTGAGTTGTTGGGGAATGCGGCAACCTGATACGTGACCCCTGCACCGTTGGCCCAAGGCATTGCCACGTGCTCATCTGCCCTCAACACGCACAACATTGCTGGGCCTTCAGTCTCGTGGTTGTTGGACCGCGGCCCAGAGTGAACCGATCGACGACACCAACTCGCTAGCAACGTCAATGCTGCTGTGCTTGCCACCCGACACCACGATGCGGCCATCGACGACCACTGTGTCGACATCGGCAGCGAACGCCGACATCAGGATCTGGCCGGGATCTGAGCCCGCGGTGCGCGGTGTGTCGGTGCGGATCGCCACGAAGTCGGCTCGCTGGCCCACCGAAATCCTTCCGGCGTCTGGCCAGCCAAGGGATGCGTGCCCCGTGGTGCATAAGGCAGTGACGATGTCGCTTGGGTTCAGGTTTCCGCGGTTGTTGGTGATGAGCCGTTCGTGCAACTCAAGTGCCCGTGCCTCTTCGATCATGTCGATCACAGCATGCTGATCTGAGCCGAGGCATAGCTGCGAACCAGCTGCCGCAAGTTTCATGGCTGGCCCGATGCCATCGGCGAGATCGCGTTCGGTAGTAGGACAGAAGCAACTGAAGGTGCGGCTTGCCCCTAGCAGGGCGATGTCATTGTCGGTTAGGTGGGTGGCGTGGACCGCCGTGGTGCGCGATGACAGTGCGCCGGCATCGGCTAGCAACTCGGTGGGAGTCAATCCATGGGTTTGCAGGCACGCTTGGTTCTCTGCGGGTTGTTCTGAAACGTGGATGTGTAGCGGCCGATCGCCACTGGCGGCGACGATCGTAGGGATCGCTTTGCGTGGAACCGCACGTACCGAGTGGATGGCTGCACCAATTCGCGTATTGGGATCCTCGCTCAGCAGAGCGACCCGGCTCGCCCATGCTTCGGCAGTTCCGTCGCCGAATCGTAACTGTTCGGGATGGAGATCGAGGTAGTCGCGATCGCCGAAACCGCCTGAGAGGTAACAGGTATCGAGCAGGGAAATTCGGATGCCGGCGTCAGCCGCGGCCGAAATCAGCGCATGGCCCATCGCGTTGGGATCCGAGTATGGAGTGCCGTCGTTGGCGTGATGGACGTAATGAAACTCGCCCACACTGGTGATCCCGGCCATCGCCATCTCGCCGTATACCGCCCGCGCGAGTGCGTAGTAGGAATCGGGAGTCAGGGTTGCTGCCGCCTGGTACATGCCGTTGCGCCACGTCCAAAATGTGCCGCCGTCGCCGTGGGTGCGACCGCGCAGCGCTCGATGAAACGCGTGCGAGTGGGCGTTGGCGAAGCCTGGATACACGACTCCTGGTAACTCAACGACCGAGTCGGTTGAGTTACCGCTGGGCCGGATCGCAGCGATCAGTCCATCGCTGGCTACCTCGATGTCGACGCCGGTTGAAATCGCGTCGTCGATCCATGCTGATTTGGCGCGGAAGATGGTCATGACGTCGCCAATTCGCTCACCGCTGCTGCTAAAGCGCTGACTCCAACTTCGCAGTCATCGAGTTCAGCGTGCTCTAAGGGGGAGTGCGACACGCCAGTTGGATTGCGCACGTAGATCATTGCTGTGGGCACTCCGGCGGCGGCAAGAATTCCTGCATCGTGCCCCGCAGCCGTGGGTAGCGCGGGTACCGATGCCGCTCCCAGATCGCGCGTGATTGCGCCAGCGACGACATTGCGTAAGGCGGTGTCGAAGGTCAGCATTCCGGTGACCGATTCGGGGTCGACGTTGACCGCTGTGCCATTAGTGACTGACGCCTGGGTGGCGGCCTCGCTGACGCGAGCTACGAGTTCTTCTAACTCGGGCACGTCAGCGGCGCGGGCATCGAGCCACGCGCGCACTGTCGAGGGCACCGCGTTAGTGCCATTGGGCTCGACCTCGAGTCGCCCGAACGTTGCGCGGTTGTGCGAGCTGTGAGCGGCGTCGTACGCGGCGAGTGCTGTGCGCGCGTAGGCCACCATCGGATCCTGACGATCCTGCATCCGGGTAGTCCCGGCGTGATCGGCGGCCCCCGTGAAGGTAAAGCGGTATCGACCGTGCGGCCAGATGCACTCCGCGACTCCAACTGCCGCATCAAGGTCGACCAGCGCTCGTCCCTGCTCCACGTGGAGTTCGACGAACTGTCCGATGGCTGCCAGGCGAGCGGGGTCCGCGCCGAGCCCCTCCGGATCGAAACCGGTCGACTTCATTGCTTCATGCATCGTCGCGCCGTCACGGCCCACGAGCCCCCGTGCCTTATCGGGGTCAAGAGCGCCGGTCAGCAAACGTGAACCGGCGCAGGCGATCCCGAAGCGGGCACCCTCTTCGTCTGCGAATGCGACTACTGCAACGGGTCGGTCGGGGATGACTCCTGAACCGCGTACCTGATCTATCGCTGCCAGGGCCGACACGACTCCGAGTGGCCCATCGAATGCGCCACCGTCTGGTACTGAATCCAGGTGAGAGCCGATCACTAGAGCCTTCGCATGTGGGTCGACGCCAGCCGGGATCCACCAGGCCCACAGGTTGCTGTTGCGGTCGGCTTCCACAGCCAGGCCGCGGGCTTCTGCTGCAGCGATGAACCATTCGCGGCACTCAAGTTCTGCCTGGCTATATGCATACCTGCGGTAGCCGCCCGTGCTTTGGTGACGACCGATCGGTTCCAACTCCGACCACATCCCAGAGAAGGTGCTCATGGTGCTGACCTTAGTCCTCGAGGCGGGCTCCACCATGTGCCCGCACGTCGCGGGCGCCGCGCTTCAGTTGGCTTGCCGTATGTACGGTGATCATTGAATACGGTGATCCATGAAGCAATGGCTCGCTGCTCACCTGGGAGATGGGTTGAGCCATTGCCCAGCACAGTTGTACTAGGAACAGCAGCGCGACGAATCGAGGATGACGTGGGCGATACAACTCCAGTGGTGGCCGAACCGAACGATGAGCAGGTAGATGCTCGGGCTGGCCTCCGTGCAGGACCGCACGAGGTTCAGCGCGCGGCGATCGCTGTCTACGGATTGCTCACGATGCTCGGTGTTCTAGAAGCGGCCAGTTTCGAAGGGCCGAATGGTGCGCCCGTCGACTTGCATGTTCTGATCATGATCCTTTTCTCAACGTCCATCGCCATCGCTTTCGCGCATGCTTGGTCGAGCGTGGTTGCAAATCGACTGGTCGAACAACGCATGCTCAATCGACAAACGGTCATACTCGAATTGCGCTTTGCTGGCTCGTTCCTGGCGCCGACTCTGATTTCCGTCGTCGTAATCCTGGTGTCATACTCGGTGAGGGATGTGGCAACCAGCATCGACTACGCGCAAGCCGCTCTGGTCTTGGTTTTGTTCTGCGTCGGATTGGTCGGAGCTCGGCGAAGTGGGTTGTCTTGGGCGCGAGCTCTGGCGTGGGGCTGCACCGATGTTGCGGTGGCGATCGTTATCGTGGCGCTTAAGGAAGTCGAGTCCTTGCTGATTCACTGACCCCGCCCTGTACTGCTGAATTTTGGAGGAATCGTCGCTATCGAACGCGATGAGAGGCTGCGGCCCGGTCGCCATCAAGCCCCTCCGACTTTGTCAGGGTCGCTCATATTCGTCATGGCATTTGCCACTGGCGCGATCGTTGCCAACCTCTACTACCTGCAGCCGCTGCTTGACGAGGTAACCAGAACATACGGTGTTGGCACGCTCGCGGGCTCGACCCTCAACATGCTGATGCAGGTCAGCTATGCACTTGGCTTGGCTTTCTTCGTTCCGCTCGGCGATCGGCTGCCACGAAACCGGCTTGTCCCTGCTGTTTTCGCGGTTTCGGCGGTGACGTTGCTGGCTGCTGTGCTGATCCCCTCATTCGCTGGGCTGGCGATCTTGACCTGCTGTATCGGGTTGATGTCGGTCGGTGGTCAGATCCTGATCCCATACTCGGCCGATCTCGCGATCCCCGATCACCGCGGTCGCGTGGTGGGTCGGATGATGACCGGGCTGCTCGGTGGTGTGCTGCTGTCCCGGGTGATCGCTGGCATCGTCGACTCATTGCTGGGCTGGCAGGCCATGTATCTGCTCGCCGCGGGAGCCATGGCGATCTTCGCGATCATCCTGCACCGCATGATGCCGATAGAGAATCGTCACAGCACTATTCCCTATCGTGAACTGGTGCTGGGCTCGGTTCGAATGATGAAGTCGATGCCTGAGCTTCGGCAGCGGGCATGGCTGGGCGCTATGGGATTCGGCGCGTTCAGCGTGCTCTGGTCCACTCTGGCTTTCAAGCTCTCAGATGCACCGTTTCGCTACGGCCCTGAAGTGATAGGCGCCTTCGGCCTCCTCGGCTTCGCAGGTGTACTCGCCGCCAACGCGGCTGGGCGCTTGGCCGATGCCAGACGAACTGGCTTCACCACTGTCATGGCGGCTGTGTTGCTTGCGTTGTCCTTCCTGATTGGCATGGTCGGCTCGGCTTCAATTGCGTTGATCGCGATTGCGATCGTGCTGCTTGACTTCGGCACTCAGGCGATGCACATCACGAACCAGACCATCATCTATTCGCTCGCGCCGCATGCGCGCAGCCGCATCAACAGCGCGTACATGGTGTGCTACTTCTTCGGCGGCGCTTTCGGGTCACTCGCCGGTGGCCTCGCGTACAGCCAGGCAGGCTGGACAGGCGCTTGCATCCTGGGGAGTTGTTTCGGGGTGGCTGCGCTCATTCCCTCGATCTACTGGGCACGTCGCGAAGGCCCCTCTGCCCCTTAAGCGGCAGAAAGACCGGTTCGCGTTGGCTTGGTGCGCGAGCCGTTTTCCCTTGGTGGTGAACCGATTCGGGACTCATCGGCACGTGGTGGTTACTGGCTGTGACGGATTAGGCCACGGAGGCTACCCCAATATTGGGGCAATCCCGGATATGCGTTGACTCAGCATTGCCTTGGTCGGGAACCTTTCAGCACACGGCGTTTTCGGTGCACCGAATGATGCCTCCACGGTACGTGCGAAGGGACCCCCCAACATGTCGTTCAGTAGGCGCCCACTCGATCGGCTGGCAGCTGTCGTTGCCGCATCGGCACTTGCAGCTGCGAGTCTGGCGACCGGCATCGTTGCCGCACCGGCTGCTTCTGCTGTTGCGCGCTACACCAGCACCATCGTGTTCACCGCCCCCCAGGTGCTGATTCCTTGGGGTACGTCCGTGGCTAGCGTCGCGGATGAAGGTCGGTTCACGTTCACCCCGCAGACATTGACCGGCGCCACCTGGGCGGCGAACTCGAGCCCCGTCTACTACGCCTACGCATCGGTGCAGGCTTACGACTCTCTGGGCGCGCCAATCACGCTCGGGTCGTACCCCACATCGACGTGTGGCCTTTACCTTTCGACCGACGGCACTTACGCCAACCGTCAGACCGGCACCGTGGCCGGCCCGAAGGCGTACATCGCCCGGTGTATCCCAGGCACGCCGGTGAGCGGCTACACCAACACGATCGTTAACAACTCCGCCTCTGCGGTCCAGGGTGAGGTTTCCCTGAGCACTCGATACGACAACGCAACCACGGTCGAGCTTGGCGCAACCCTCGGTTCATTCCCATCCACAATCGGATATGTCAGCTCGAAAAAGAACGGTGCCACTGGGAGCGCCCCATCTGCCAGTTGTGCAGTCTTCGCTTCGGCTGATACCACTTACGTGGGCACGGACTTTCAAGGAACGGCGCCGGCAGCTGGTAGTTACGCGGCGCATTGCGCCCTGGCCGCCCAGGCGTCTCCTGCCTTGTGGCGCCCCAGCTACGCGGGCGATATCACCGTTACGGTGACCAAGCACCCGAGTGTCACGACCGTTAGCTGCCCCGTGTCTGCGGTTTTCACTGGCGCGGCTCAGGCCCCTTGCACGGTTTCAGTTGTGGGCGGCGGACAGACCTTCTCAGGCACGCCGGAGTACACGAGCAACACGAACGTCGGCGTAGTCACCGCTTCATATTCGTTCCTGGGCACGGTTGATGTAGCGGCATCGAGCGGCTCATCGACCTTTGAGATCACCAAGGCTGCCTCGTCAACTTCGCTCACCTGCACGGCTTCGGTCGTGTACTCGGCAGCAGCCCAAACTCCTTGTTCTGCTGCCGTCACTGGTGTAGGTGGCCTTAGCACCACAGCCGCCGTGTCTTACGCGAACAACACCAACGTGGGTACCGCAACTGCTGACGCCACCTACGCTGGCGATGCGAACCACAGCAGTTCCAGCGCAGCACAGTCGAGCTTCGGGATTACGCGGCTTGGGTCGGTGGTCACTGCTTCGTCGGGTTCGATCGATTACGGATCGAACTTGCCAACTGTTACCTACACGACCAACCCATTCTTCTCAGCCGACGAGTGGAGTACCGCGCCCACGTGTGCGGCATACGCGGCTGGAAATTTCGCGTCTGCGCTCTCCGGCGTGCAGCCTGCTGGCACTTACGTGTCGCACTGTGAAGGCGGGGTGGCGGGCAACTTCAACCCGTCCTATGTCGACGGCGTGATCACGGTTGCCAAGGTTGCATCGACCACGGTAATCACTTGCGACGCCTCGAGTTTCACCTACACCGGTTCAGCTCTAACCCCGTGCACTGTGCGCGTGACCGGCGTCGGCCTGGACACCACCGGAGCCGTGACCTACACCAACAATGTCAACACCGGGACGGCCACCGCCTCATTCACCTACCCGGGCGATGTGAGCCACGACAGCTCTCAGGCCAGCGTCGACTTCACAATCGCCAAGGCCCCGTCGGTATCGACCATCACCTGCCCGGTTCCGTCCTACACCTACTCCGCCTCGGCGTTCACGCCGTGCTCGGTGTCGGTGACTGGCGCTGGCGGTTTGGCCACCTCCGGATCAGTTGTCTACGCGAACAACACCAACGCCGGTACCGCTACCGCTGACTTCACCTACCCGGGCGATAGCAACCACGACGGATCCATCGCCCCGCAGGGGAGCTTCACCATCAGCCCGGCAAACTCCACGACCAAGGTGACCTGCCCGACTACTGCGGTCTACGTTGACTCACCGGTTACCCCATGTACGGTTTCCGTCCTGGCACCCGGCGTCAACCTCACGCCGGAAGCTTCCTACAGCGACAACGCTGCCCCCGGAACAGCCACTGCTGCGTACACGTACAGCGGTGATTCGAACATAAACGGGTCATCTGATTCAGTCACTTTCGAGGTGCGGATAAGCAAGGTTGACTCCGTAGTGACCGTTTCCTCGGCGAACCTCACCTACGGTGACGCGCTGCCGGAAGCCACCTACACGACCAACCCAAGCATGGCGTCAAGCGACTGGACAGTGGCACCGTCGTGCTACGTCTACGCCAGTCTTGACTCCGGTTTCGCAACACCCCTGAGCGGTGTTCAAGGAGCAGGCTCCTACACCACGCACTGTTCAGGTGGGGTGAGCCTGAGCTTCAACCCGACCTATGTCGATGGCGCCATCACGATCGCCAAGGCTGTGTCCTCATCGGTTATCACTTGCCCCGCGTCCGTCTTCTACACCACTGCGGCGCTCACGCCGTGCTCGGTGGCTGTGACAGGTACGAATCTGAACACCTCGGCTACGCCGGTATACGTCAACAACACCAATCCGGGTTCGGCGACAGCCGACTTCACCTTCCTTGGGGACGCGAACCACACCGGTTCCACTGCCACGCAGGCATCGTTCACCATCGCCAAGGCGATTACCTCGACCGTCATCACCTGCCCAGCCTCAGTGGTTTACACCAGTTCGTCGCAGCAGCCTTGCCAGGCGGATGTCACTGGTTCTGGCTTGAGCACGAGCACCAACGTTTCCTATGGCAACAATGTCAACGCTGGCTCAGCCACCGCGAATGCTGGCTTCGCGGGTGATTCGAATTACGCAGCGTCTACCGCCACGCAGGCAACGTTCACCATCGCCAAGGCGCCTTCGACCTCGGTCATCACATGCAACCCGACCACCTACACCGGGTCAGCGCAGACTCCCTGCCAGTACGCGGTAACAGGCGCCGGTGGCCTTAACTCATCCGGTGACATTGCGGCGTACACCAACAACGTCAATGTCGGCAACGCGACGGCCAACTACACCTACAGCGGCGATGCTAACCACGACGGTTCGGCCGCCACCCCGGTGAGCTTCGCGATCGGCAAGGCCGCATCGTTGTCGACGATCACATGTGCCTACTCGAGTCTGACCTACACGGGCGCCGCTCTTACACCTTGTTCCGTCGTGGTGACGGGCGACGGTGGTCTCAACAACACCTCCGGCCCAGTGGTCTATACCAACAACGTCAACGTGGGATCAGCCTTTGCTGACTTCACCTACCTCGGCGATGCCAACCACTTCGGGTCGACCGCTGTGCAGACAGGATTCACCATCACGCGGGCAAGTGTCTCGGTCACCGCTGCGACCCCCACCGCAATTGCTTACGGCACTTCGGTTCCGGTGGTCGCGTTCGCCACGAGCCCCACTCTGGTGACCTGGACCGTCAGCCCAACCTGCGCCGTCTACGCGAGCAGTGACTCGACGTTCGCGACGGCGTTGTCGGGCGTGCAGAGCGCTGGCAGCTATGTCACCCACTGCAGCGGCGGAACCTCGGCTAACTATTCGGCTTCCGGCTACGTCAATGGTGCGCTGACCATCAACAAGGCCAACGCCACGATCATCGCGGCTTCGCCTGCCTCGGTCTCCTCGACCACGGTGATGCCCACGATCGCTTACACGACGAGCCCAACTCCGATCACGTGGACAACCGCGCCCACGTGTGGGGTTTACAAGTCGACCGACACCGCTTTCGCGACCCGACTAACGACCGCTCAGGCCGCGGGAACTTACGTGACGCACTGCTCGGGTGGCGTCTCGGCTAACTACTCGCCGTCGACTTACACCAACGGCAGCCTCGCTGTCACTGGGACAACTGCCTCGGTCGTTACGGCGCAGACGCGCACGATCACCTATGGCACAACCCTCCCCGCGATCACCTACACCGCTAGCTCAACTCCGGCTACGTGGACCACTGTGCCAACCTGTCGCGTCTACTCGTCGGCAACTTCGAACACTGCCTTGACGGGTACCCAGAATGCCGGTACGTACGTCACCAAGTGTTCCGGTGGCGCGGCGACTGGCTACACGTTCACCTACACCAACGGTGCACTCACGATCTCTAAGGTGGCGGTGACTGTCACGGCGCAGACGCGTTCGATCACGTTCGGCACAGCCATCCCGGCGATCACGTACACCTCAAACCCGACGGCCGCGACCTACACCACCGCACCGACCTGCCGCGTCTACGCCTCAGCTGCGTCAACCACGGCACTGACCGGTTCGGCAGTGGCCAGAGGAACCTATGTGACCAAGTGCTCGGGCGCTGTCTCGACCAACTACACGCCCACCTACGTGAACGGTGTCTTCACCATCGCATAGGGCCCGATCACGGTAAGACGCGAGCCTGATCAGTCCGCAACCTCGCCGGGTGCAAACTCGGCGAGGTTGCGCTGTGTTGGGATCCGTTCTTGCTCAGCGGTGAGAATCGCGTGCGCGCGCTTATCGGCTTCGGTGGGCTTGTTGGCGTCCACCGCACGCGGCCACAGGCGATATCGACGGACGGCTGCTAGCTCGGCGGCCCAGACGAGCGCTTGGCTCACCAAAGCGATGAATGCGAACAGCCCAGTGATCGTGGCGAACGACCCGTATACCGGACCTTGCCGGCTGATCATCGTGGCCAGCAGTTTCGAGCCGAGCGTGAGCACAAGCGCGATCGCGATCGAGCCAAGTAACGCGGCGGGCCACAGCCCCTGGAACGGCGGACGACGGGGCAGTAGGAGCGAAACTCCAGCCCACATCAGCAGGAAGGCCAAGGCGAGAATCCCGAAGAACTCAGCGGCCCTCTGGAGGTTCGCTGTGTCAGAGATTGCTCCCGTGAGAATGGTGACCGCGCCAATGGCAGCGACGCCGACCAATAGCACCGCGAGCATGATCACCACCCGGATCCATCGGCCAATTCCACTGAGCCGTAGGCGATGCGGAATTCCGGCGACGTGATTGAGAGTGTCGTGGGCGGTCTGCACAATTCCAAGGCTGGACAGCACTAGGGCAACTAGGCCGATCACAAGTGCGACCCCCGACGTGGGCAGGGCGGCAAGTGCGGCGTTGACCGTGGCACGAAACTCTTCGGGCACTATCGCGTTGACCCATTGATCGCGCAATGCCACGTTATCGGCCAAGACGCGCGACACAGTTGCGACGATCAAGAGCAGGACAGGAAAGATGCTGAGGAAGCCGTAGTAAGTCATCAGTGCGGCGTGACGGCCACCTTCGTCGTCGCCGTATTTCTTGACGACGGCGAAGGGCAACCCCGCCCACGAGTGTTGCTGTTGGTAGCGATCCACCGCATCGCGAAGTGAGTCGAGCGTCGACGTCAGCTTCGCTTGGGCCATAGGCAACACTCTGCCGGAAGGGCCGGCGGGGTCGAGTGCCCGACACCGCATCGAATGTAATTGTTTCCCGACTAGGCTTGAGCCCTCGGGGCGGTAGCTCAGCCGGTTAGAGCAGCGGACTCATAATCCGTCGGTCG
>CAIXFH010000220.1 GCA_903918645.1 uncultured Actinomycetes bacterium
CCCAGAGCCGCACCACCACCAGCGATTGCGCCGTACACCCCGAACGCGCGGGCACGCTCCTTGGGTTCGTGGAAGGTCACCGTGATCAACGACAGTGCCGCAGGGGCGAGCAGTGCGGCGAAGACGCCCTGCAGAGCGCGAGCGCCAAACAAGAAGCCAGCACTAGGTGCAAAGCCACCGAGGGCGGACGCGGCCGCAAAACCGAGAAGCCCGATCATGAACATCTTCTTACGTCCAACGTAATCGGCAATGCGGCCACCGAGCAGAAGTAGGCCACCGAACGCGAGCGTGTACGCGGTCACCATCCACTGCTGATTTGCATCAGAGATGCCCAGATCGGCCTTCGCCGAAGGCAGCGCCAGATTGACGATAGAGGCGTCCAGAACGACCATCAACTGCGCGATAGCGATGACGGCCAAAGCCCGCCAACGCAGCGGGTCAGGTGCCGCCGAAGTGCTATCAGCAACGCGCGACGAGTCAACTGGTGCAGACATGCCAAGAACCCCCATGGGTAAATTCAACGAACATCAACCCGTGCCGGGTCATCGCGATAAGTCTGCCTTATCCACCGATACTTGGCGAAACGAAGACCGATCGCTACTTGTTCTTCTGGTCATGAGCAGCAAGGCGAGCCAGGTAGGCGTTGTATTCGGCCAACTCATCGCCAACGGCTGATCCCGATGCCGCGGCGCGATCTTGTCGGCGATCGCTTCGCCGGGCTTCGCGCTCGTCTGCTCTCATCCAATGCACGAACATCACAATCATCATGATGAGCATCGGCACCTCACCCATAGCCCAGCCAAGCCCGCCACCTAGATGCTGGTCAGCTAGTAGATCGGTGGCGTACGGGCGCTGCAGCGAAGAGTAGAAACTCTCGGCCAGTACCACTGAGGTCATCATCAAGGCCACGTTGAAGAAGGCGTGCAGCGGCATGACCACGAGCATGATCACCATCCGCGCTAGGTGCGGTGGCCGGTTGGGTCCGGGGTCAATACCACCGAGCACCCAGAAGAATAAAGCTCCAGCAAGCAGGAAATGCACGCCCATGCCCACATGCCCCCAATGGCTAGAGATGAGCCAGGGGAAGAGCGAGGTGAAGTACAGGGCGTAGAAGCCACCCACGAAGATGACTGAAGCAACGACCGGGTGCGAGAGGAATCGGATCACTCGCGAGTGCAGGACGCGCAGAAGTAACTCGCGAGCACCTCGCTCATCGCTCTCTCGCGGGAGGGCCCGTAGGGCGAGCGTAATCGGCGCGCCCAGCACGAGAAAGATCGGCACAATCATGCTCTCGACCATGTGCACTGCCATGTGCACGCTGAACATCACGTGCGCGTACGTGGCGAGTCCGGAATTTGTGACGAAAGCGAGTAGCGCCAAGCCCGCGAACCAAGACACCGTGCGAAGCGGTGGCCAGATGTCGCCGGATGCGCGTAATCGTTGGACACCGGTGAGGTACAGAGCCCCCAACAAGATCACAACCATCAACCAGAATCCGTCGAGGCGTGCCTGCCCCCACATGAGGTTTGCAAAGTCAGGTGCTGGCGGAAGGTCAAAACCCAGGAGCACCCGGGTTGGAGTGAGGTCGGCCAGCAGAACGGTTGGCGACACGGGTGGTGGCGTTCGCGAAAGGGCCACAGCCACACCGATTGTGGCGGCCATGACCAGCACCTCTACGCCGGCCACCCGAACGAATTCGATCCGCGTCGATTCGTGGCCAAGATTGGGAACGGTGCGACGACGATGCCAAATACCGAACAGCCCGATGACGATGATGAGCGCTACCTTCAGCAGGACGATGCGCCCGTACGACGTCGTGAGCAACTCTGTTGGGCTCGTGAGCCTGATCCAAGCACTGACGACACCGCTGCCGGCAACAGCGACCGCACACCAGAGCGCCAGACCAGAGAAGCGCGGCACTGCCACCGGATAGGAACGTCGATCGGTGATACCGATGAGCACCAGCGCCCAAAGTCCGCCGCACCACAGACTCAGCGCCACAATATGAATCATGATGCTCGACACGGCGAGTGCGTGCTCCGAGGACGCGCCCGCGTGGCCGGTCAAGGAGGGCGGTAGCAGCGCCACTATGGCGATCAAACCGACTTCGATCGCACCTACGGTCGTCCGGATGAAGTAAGCCGACAACCCAACCACAGCGGCCAAAACCGCCTGCAGGACAAGGGATCTACCGGGGTCATAATCGCGGGCAAAACTCAACGCAGTTGTCGGATCAAGAATCTTCAGTACTGGTTCAGCGAGAACGTTAGAGATGGTAAAGATGAATTGCGCGATGACGCCGACAACCCAAACGAGCGCTGACCACCTTGCGGCCCGTGTCCACATCAGCCGAGCGCCCGACAGTTCAGAATCGCGAGCTGGCACAAGCACTGCGCCAAGCAGCAGGAAACCGACGGTGAGAACCGCTGCGCAATCGCTCAGAGTTCGACTCAGCGGCAGCCCCCAAGAAGTGAACATTCCCGGATCCGGGATGCCTTCAGGGCTCGCTACCGGCCGTCCATCACCGGTCCACAAGACAACCACCATGGCGAGCACTGCTACGAGTGCGCCACTGATCATGAGCCGAGCCTGAGTCGGCCGCCGGGAACTTGTCAGTGCGCTGGGAGGCTTTCCTGTGATGGTCACCGGCAGAAGTCCGCTATGCGCGATGGTCGATCCCGGAGACACCTCATGGTCGGCGACTCAATCGAGGTTCGGATCACGCCTGAATCATAAGGGCACCAGGGCGGCACGTTGTTGGTCAGAAAGGTTCCCGTTTGGCCCCATATGTCACGGACTGGAGTTAGCCTCAACTCACCGTAGACTCTGCCTTGCCTCATTTTGGGCGACGTAGTGAGCCCTGCCGCATAACCTACGCAGGAGCAAGTTACCGATCAAGATGTCGAGAGGAGTACTGATGCCCGATCATCTTCCCGTTGTGCTCGATGAACGGCGCCTCGCCTCGCTCGTCGAGGAGATTGGTGACCGCGATCTTGTTCACGAAGCGGTCCAAGCCTTTATTGACGAACTCCCCGGACGCCTGAGCGCCATCCGGGCGGCGGTGGAGTCCGGCGACCGCGGAAATATCCGCTCAGTGTCCCACGCACTTGGTTCGCCAGCCGCGATGCTTGGCGCAACTGCGGTTTCGGTGAGTACCCGAGAGATGCAGCTCGCGGCGATGAGCGAAGAGGAACAAGATCTCGATGAGCGGCTGACCGAAATAGAGACCGCCGCGGCCCTGTCGTATAAGGCCATGACCGACTATCTCATCGCGAACTAAGTCCCCTACGCGTCAGCGGTGGCATCGAGCCAGCGCCGCACCATTCCCTGAAGTCCGTCGATGCCAAAGGGTTTGCTCAGGTAGTCGTTCATGCCCGCAGACAAGCAGTCAGCCCGCTCCGACTCCGCAACGTGTGCGGTGAGCGCAACGATGGGCACATCAACTCGGGTGGCTCCACCCGGTGACTCACGCCATTGCTTGGTGGCCTCACGCCCGTCGAGATCGGGCATCCGGACATCCATCAGGATGAGTCCATAGGCCTTGTCCTTCATCGCCGCCAGGGCAGGAATGCCACCATCGACCACATCAGCATCAACCCCGATGCGGTTCAACATCGCACCAGCAAGTTTGCGGTTGATGTCGTTGTCATCGACCAACAGAACCCGCTGGCCTGATGAGGATTCGACAGCCTCCAACCGAGTGCGCGTAGCCACGACAAGTCGAGCGCGCGTCTGGTTGGCTGATTCCGAACTCAGTTCGAAACTCCCCCCAAGAGCACGCGCAATGCGCGCAGCCTGGCTAAGTCCCCCGCCACCGATCACTCGCGCCGACGGATCCCACACGTAACCGGAGCCCGAGTCGATGACATCGACAATGAGTTCGTCAGATCGAAGGCTAAACACCACTTCGATCACCTCAGAGTCAGTGTGGGTCAGGGCGTTATCGACCAGAAAGGCCACTCCCCGGGTCAGCAACTCAACGTTCATGTCAAGACTGACATTGGCGCTGCCCTCGATTCGCTCGACCACGCGCCGATCCGCTAAGTGTTCATACGGAACCAGCACAGCACGCGATAACTCCAGCAGTTCGATGGTCTGACGTTCACCCGTGAAGCGCCGCTCACCACGGTCTACTACCGATACGAGTTTCGAGAGTTGCCGGCTAAGAGTTACGGAGTCGACTGACGAGAGTGCCGGCAACTGCTCGATCAAGCGTTGCAGGCTCTGCGCGGCATCGTGCGCCAGGAAGCCGAGAAACGAGTCCCGCGCCTGGTCAGCCATGAGGGCCTGACGCTGAAGTACCTGAATGTCTTCGGTGCGACGCTGCAACAGTTCCTCAAGCCGCTTGCGATCGGCAACACCCCTTTCCTCAGCCCGCTCCCACTCGATCGCACGGCCGAGTTGGGCGCCGAGCGCAGGCGCCAACTGCAAGAGCCGTTCATCAGCGTGACGTGGGTTCGGGCTCAAGAACTCGAGCACCGCAACAACATCGACACCTACGAGAACTGGAAACGCCCACGCGGCCCCCGCTCGCATATCGGCTTGGCTTGTCGCAGAAGCGATATCGCCAGCGTCCTGGATCCAGATGCTCTGGTGCGACGCGGCAACCTGCCCAGGTAATCCGTCCGGCGGGAAGAATCGACGGTCGAGAGTGGCAGTGACCATTCGCTCGAGGAAGTCGATTTGGTTCTGGTCGGCATCCCAAATGTCGGCGCTGACAAATGCGCCGTCTTCCTCAACCACGAAGACATGCGAGACGGCGAACCGGCAGTGCCTGCGTATCGCCTTCGCCGCCGCCGCCAGCGCGGAGTGCGAACCTGCACTCTCGTTGACGATGACAGCGATGGCGGCAAGAAGCTCTACTTCTCGAGCGTTCTCGTAGGCACGCCGCAGTTGACTTTCGGCCGTGGCCTCGGCCTCGAGGCGGGCCGCCTTGTCGCGTGCCGCACGTCGCTCGAGTCGCGCTAGCGCCAACTCCTCACTCATGGAGTTGAACCCGAATCAGACAACTGGCATCCCCACGAAGGGTGCAGCGTGGCTGCGACAACGTCACAGTGGAGCCGTAATGCTCGGCTGCGCCCAGAATCAGGCCTTCGGCGAAATCACAACGCTGCCGGGCCGACCGATAGACCAGATCTAAAGTCTTGTCGTCGATCAAGTCGAAGTCGAATTCGGGAACGATGGCGCCCGGGTACAACTTCAACACCTCGGGATGAATGATCGAGTCCAGAGTCAGCAGGAATGAAAAAACCTCCACGTGAGGTGTGAAGAAATCCGGGTAGCGCTCATAAAGTCGGCTGATGCTCTGGTGCCCGACATGACGCATCACGTCGCCAGTGTCGGCGCCGAGCCGGCCGCCGACGACGGCTGCAATGTCGAGTAGTTCAGAGTCGGGGTAGGTGCCCAACGAGGTATAGGCGCCCACCACCCCCGCGTTATCGATGACGTCGTCCCAGGCATCGACCCCAAGCTCTGCAATGACGACGGACTCGACCAGGTTGAAGATGATCCCCTTCATCGACTCTCCTTCAGGGCTGGTATCGAGATGATGCGATCGATCTGATGGCGTAACTCACCTAGATCGACAGGCTTGCGTAGTAGCCCGTCCATCCCTGCCGCCCGGCACCGAGCGACAAAATCCTCGTCGGCGGCGGCTACTAAGCCAACGATGGGAGTTCGGGAGACGCGCGGGTCGGAGAAGGCACGGATGGCCGCTGTTACCTCGAAGCCGTCCATGCCCGGCATATCGATATCTAGCAGGACAACTCCGTACCTCACCCGGTGAGTCAAGGCCTCAATCGCTTGTGCACCCGACGAAACCGCACGGGCCGGAATACCGAGCCGAGCCACCTGTCTCATCAGCAGAGCACGTTGCACCTCAGAATCATCGACCACGAGCGCGATCGCATCAACGGCCGCGGTCTGGGTTTCGGCTTCCTTCGGAGGTTCATTCGCGCTTGCACCAAAGCCGCTGACCGCGGGGAGGGCAATCGAGAAGCGGAATCTGGAGCCTTCCCTCTCAACACTGTCGACACTGAGCGAACCGCCCATGAGCGAGACCAGCCTGTCGGCGATTGCTAGACCCAAGCCAGTACCGTCCTGCCCTCGCCTCGCCTGAACGAACGGATCGAAGATCATGGCGATGCGATCCGCTGGGATGCCACGTCCAGAGTCGCGCACCTCGAACACAATGAGCGGCTCGCCACTGGCATCGGTGTCATACCGCGCATCAATGTCGACTGACCCGCTGGCCGTGAACTTGACCGCGTTGCCCGCGAGGTTGATCAGAATCTGGCGCAGTCGGCTCGCGTCACCAAGCACAAGCGGCGGAACGACTGGATCGACATAGGACGATAGGACGAGCCCCTTGGCTTGCGCCTGCGATCGCAGCAGCCCAGCCACGCCGTTGACGACTTCAACGATGCTCATCGGCTCAGTGACCAAATCGACACGGCCCGCCTCAACCTTGTTGAGGTCAAGGATGTCATTGATGATTCCGACGAGCGCTTGGGCGGAGGCGCTCACGACATCCGCGAGCTCACGCTGATCGACGTCCAGAGGAGTGGTTTGAAGCAGTTCGATGGTGGCCAGAATCCCATGCATCGGAGTACGAATCTCATGGCTCATCGACGCAAGGAACTGCCCCTTGGCATCCGATGCCGCGATCGCCTGATCCCGCGCCTGCGCGAGATTGTGCTGATACTGGACTCGGTCGGTGATGTCGCGAAACATCCAGATGGCACCGAGATCTGAGCCCTCCTGGACGATTGGCTCGAAGTCGAACTCAAGCACGCGACCATCAGACAGTTCGAGTGATTCGCCCAGTACTGGCCAGCGACGGTTCAGCAACTCCTCGGTGCGACGCAAGAAAACACTTGGCCGGTCGGCACTGGAGATGAGCTGGGAGAAGGCCACGGACACCGGCCGGCCAACCAGGTCTGATGGCAGTGACGCCGAGTGGAAGATGCCAAACAGAACCTCGTTGGCCAGGACCACAGACCTCGACGCGTCCTCAACCAGCACGCCTGAGTGCATGTGAGAAAGCAGGCTGCTCAGCCGTGAAGTCGTGTCGCGCAACTCAAACTCAGCATGCTTTGCGTCAGTGATATCGAGCATGAAACCGACCCGCTGGCTACCACCCTGTTCATCCTCGACGACATTGTCGACGTTGCGAATCCAGACGACGTGGCCATCAGCGGCGACGATCCGAAACTCGTGATCGAACGGTGTGTTGTCTCGGTCGGACGCAACATGTGCCCGCCAGATGCGCTGACGATCATCGGGATGAACGATCTCGAGGAAGAATCCTGGCTCTTCAGTCCAGCGGCTGACCGAATAACCCAACCAAGCCTCAACTCCTGGCGAGACGAACTCCGCTACCGGTGTCGGTCCGATTTGGTCGATGTACATCACAAGTGGCTGCAACTCGACGATCGAGCGGTAGCGCGCCTCAGCGTGGGTCAGATCACGGTTGGCAGCTGTCAAATCATGAGTGGTAGCAAGCAATTCCGAGTTCAGGATTCCAAGGTCGCGCAAACTGCGCTCGACGCCTTGCTGCAAGAGCAGCAAGTCGGGAGTCTGGTCGATGCCCGCGAAATCGGCGGGCGTTAGGCCAGCCGCTTCGAGTTCTCCGGACGAAGCTACGACCGGTGCCCCGACCAGTAAAATTCGCGCCGGATCTTCCAATACGAGCGACTGAAAGCGGAAACGCAACTGTGATCCAGCCAACGCCACAATGATCAGTTCGCCAGCTCCGTCGACCAAGGATCGGAAGTCAACCGGCGCGATCGGACGGACCGGCGCGAAGACTTCCCACAGCGGCTGGCCGGCGCTCGCGATCCCCAGCCGGGCAAACGAGGGCCCGAGCCGCTGAATTCGCAACTGGTCATCGACGATCACCCCGAAGGGCACCACCCGATCAAGATCTTCGCTACGAAGTGTGACGTCCACGATCCTCAGCCCCCGAGGGCGACGTGGAAAACGTCATAGGGAGCAGCCGCACTCGGCGGGGCGACATGGGTGACCGTGGCCGGGGTGCCATAAAGCTGGCCCAGGCCTTCAAGCAGCCCGACAACGAAGGGGGCGAGCCCGACCCGCACAGATGTGTAGTGCACCTCTAGTTTGCCTGGACCTATCTCCAGCACAGCGAATGAAGGTGGACGAAGATCGGGGTACAGACTTTGGATCCGCGCATGCATTAAATCGAGGTTGTGCAGGACCGAATACACACTCGTGCCGGTGGCACCCAAGATGTCCGCGTAGTTCTCCGGGCCGACCCGGTTGGACCAATAGGTGCCGAACTGGCGAAGGAGTTCATCCTGAGCAACGTCTAACTCTGCGCTCGCCGCTGCGACCAACGCATAGGTGTCGGCATCCTGGTAATAGTGCAGCGCTGCGAAAGTCTCAACAGTGTCAGCTCGCCGAGCGATTCGACTCCAGGCATCAGCACCAGCCACTTCAGTGACCAGGCGACGCATCGCTTCATTGATCAACCCGTACACATGCACCTCCCCTGGCACCGCACGATCGAGGTTATCGCTGGCCTGCTGGCTCAACCCTGCCAGCTCAAGTCCGAAGCAGGGTCACTCGATCAAGCAGGCTCGAAGCGATAGCCGACGCCACGCAGGGTACGAATGTGACGCGGCGCGGAAGCCGACTCACCAAGCTTTTTGCGCAACTTCCCCATGTGAACTTCGATGACGTGATCATCACCGAACCAGTCACCCCACACGTGCTCGAGCAGCTGCTCACGAGTGAAGGTGCGCCGTGGACTCCCGGAGAGGAGTTCGAGGATGTCGAACTCAATCTTGGTGAGGTCGACCGCCTCGCCCTCGACCGTGACTTCGCGGGCAATCGGATCGATGATCAGGTGCCCGAAGTCACGGGACTCACGCTCAGTCGCGGCTCTGGGACGACGGCGCATCGCGCGGATACGCGCGGCAAGTTCACGTGGCGAGAACGGCTTGGTCACGTAGTCGTCAGCACCGACAGTCAGACCGACGATCTTGTCGACCTCGTCGTCGCGTGCGGTCACCATCACGATGTAAGCATCACTGAACCCGCGAATTTCGCGGCAGACTTCGACCCCATCGGTATCGGGCAGGGATAGGTCGAGCACCACAAGTTCGGGACGCTCAGCACGGGCATACTCAACGCCTCGACGACCCTGCGGAGTCGCCACAACCGAATAGCCCTCTTTCTCAAGCAGACCGCGGACGAGCAGCGTGATCTCCGGCGAGTCCTCGATGATGAGGGCCTGAGGGCGTTCCGTAGTCACCGATGACGTCCTTTCCGGGGCCGAGCGGTGGAGGGGTGGCTTACTTGCTTACACCTTGCTTGCTTACACACTGTGACAGTGACGACCTGGCGTTGCGGCCCTAATGCACCCGAATGGAGGTATCGGCAGGCTCCCCGCCGACCCCAATTCTCGTGTTCAGGCTCTGCAATTCATCAACTTGGCCTCAACTCTACTCGGGAAACCCACTCAGGTAGGGCAAGTAGGCCAACGCAGCATGAGTCGGTCACCGCCACGCTTTCCCGGTGGTAATTGTCGAACTCCCGGCCGCCAAGTGCGCTTGCTGGTTACGGTGCGTAGAACACCAACGTGCCAGGGGGCGTCATGCAAGTGGCTACAGCAGCCGACATAGGTAACCGGATCGCAAACCTCGGCCCTAAGCCACGAGTTGTGGCAAGTGGGAACTTCGCTACTCCGATGGCTGCGATCACCTCGATCGACGAGCAGTGTGCCGAGTACGTCCTGCACATTCTCAATGCCCAAGGGGGCCTACCCGACCGACCTGGAGTTGAGTACGAGACCTGCTTCGTCGGCCCAGGGATGCGTGCCAGCGCGCGCCTGCGGTACCTGCCAGCCCGACTTTCGATGGTGCCATCACTGTTCAGCCTCACCTGCATACCGAACGTGGTTCTACTGCACACCTCGTTACCGCGAGAGGGACGGGTCTCGATGGGCATCGAGGTCAACATCCTGCCTGCCGCGGTCGAGGCGGTAAAGCGCCACGGAGGCCTCGTGGTGGCCCAGATGAATCAGCAGATGCCCTACACCTTCGGCGATGCCGAAATCGACATCAATGACATCGACCTCGCATTCGAGATCGACCAACAACTGCCATCCCCCACCACCCCCCCATCTGACGAAGTAGCCGAAACCATCGGCGAACGGGTCGCGCAACGGGTGAGCAATGGCTCGACACTCCAGCTTGGCATCGGCGCCGTTCCTGACGCCGTCCTAAGAAGCCTGACAACCCGCCATGGGCTGCGTATCTGGAGCGAGACATTCAGTGACGGCGTACTCGCACTTGATCGCGCTGGGGCACTTGATCCCGACCAGATGTTGACTTCGTCATTCATGTTTGGTTCAGCGCAGTTCTACGAATGGGTCGACCACAACCCTCGAATCCAGATGCGCCGAACCGAGATCACGAACGAGCCTGCTCTCATTGCCCGCAACCCGCTGATGACGTCTGTGAACACCGCTCTTGAAGTCGATCTGTTCGCACAAGCAAACGCATCACGAGTAGCGGGTCGGATCTACTCTGGCTTCGGCGGGCAAACCGACTTCATTGTCGGGGCCTTGCATTCACCTGGCGGACAAGCGATTATCGCCCTTCGCTCTTGGCATCCACGCGCGGCGGTGTCAACCATCGTCCCTTTTATCAACGAACCAGTCACATCTTTTCAAGCCACTGCCATCGTGACCGAGCAGGGCACCGCGCCGATCTGGGGATACGACGATCGCGAGCAAGCAGCACACCTGATCGACCATGCGGCACACCCTGATGTCCGCGACGAATTGCGCGAGGAGGCAAGAGCCCTGCGCCTGGTCTAAGAGCCCTGCGTCTGGTCTCGTCGAGCAGCAAGACCGCCGAAATGCGTCCGCGAAGGCCGCCTTCGTGGTCATGTACGGGGTGGACCGACTCAGGAGTCGTGCACCAGCGGCGAAGTTCTGGCGAAGGAGCGGTAGCGTCGGCATCGTGATGTCACTGCGGTTAGCTGGTACGGACATCGCGAAGTACGTCATGATCGCGGTCCCAAGCCGTGCCACCACTGAGGCGGTGGCGCCAGCCGTACTAGTTGCCGCACTGGCAGTTGGCAGAAGCCCCGCCGAGGGAACCATCATTCTCGCCGGCCTCACCGGGCTGGCCGCGATCGGCGGCCCGTTCATCGGCGCCACCCAAGACCGAGCCCGGCGACCAGGCCGAGTGACCACAGCCGCAATAGTGGTGTTGGCCGCCGGCGTGGCACTACTCGCATTGCTCCTACCGACAGCACCCGTCGTCGTTCTCGTCGCGATCGCCTGCGTCGGCGGAATCGCCCAGCCAGCGCTCACCGGTGGTCTCACCGCACAACTCCCCGACCTCGTTCCAGCAAGTTCACTGACTCGCGCCTACGGGCTTGATGCCGCGACGTACAACATCGGCGCAATTGCAGGGCCACCACTGGCAGCGGCCTGCGTCGTATTCGGTCCGGTATACCCACTGCTGTTCACTCTGGGGTTGCTCGGGGTGGCCCTACTCATCCGGCCCTTCATCCCCTTCGCCGAACGCGAGCATCGGCTCCCCCGCCATTCCATGTGGCGTGATTTCACGACCGGTTTCCAAGGCTTGATCGCAACGCCAACTCTTGCGGCAGCCACCACCATCAGCACGATCGGCTTCGCTGGTCAGTCAGCATTCCTTGTCGCAGTTCCACTTATCGCACTCAACCTGACCGGCTCACTGGCCGCTGCTGGATTGATCTTTGGCGCCTCGGCTATCGGCGGAATCATTAGCAGCGGATGGATTTCTGTTCGACCAATTGGTGACACCGACCGAACGATGATCGTCTCTACGATCATCGTGACGTTCGCTTTGGTGCTGATGGCAATAGTTCACGCGTTCGCTCTCGTGGTGCTGCTGGCCTTCGTCCTTGGCCTCGCCGACGGACCACTGCTCACCGCTACCTTCGCAATCCGCACGCGCGAGGCCCCGGCAAAGATCCGCTCGCAGGTCTTCACCACCGGCGCCAGCGTGAAGACGACCTCATATGCCCTCACCACCGCAGTGTTCGGGCTGCTAGCTGGCTTAGGGCCGACCGCGATCCTGCTGCTCGGCGCTGCGATCCAGTTGCTGGCCATCGGCTCGCATCAACTCATCGAGCGACGCGGGTTTAGGTCTTTGCGCGCTGGCTAAGCCTAGGGCTTTTCGACCCTCGAGAAATCGTTGCGGATGTCGCGTGCGCGATCTGCGAGGTCCCTGAAGTAATCCGTCTCGGTGATGGCACTCGCATCGGCCTGCGCCTTACCGCGATCGATCATTACCGTGAGCTTCTTGACCTCCTCGCGCAGCTTGGATTCACGCTGCACGATCTCGGCTCCCATCTTCTGGAACGCCCGAGCCAAGACACCGACTTCATCCTTGCGCGTGGCTGCCGAGTCGAGCATGACTGGATCGAAGGCGCCCTTCTCTAGCGCGAGTGCTGCATGCGTCATCTGTTCCACAGGGCGAACAAGGCGTCGACTCGACAGGAGCCCGATGAGCAAGCCCAGGATCAATACCGCGAAGCTCAGCAGACCCTGTTGGATCGCGGATGCGTTTCCGGGGGCCTCGACCTCAGCCTGCGGAACCGCAGATACAAGGGTCCAGCCGAGTTTGCCGAACGAGGAGACATCAACGCTCCACGACTCGTTTTGCCCACGGAACTCAGCAAGATCGTTGAAGTGGGCGGTCTTGCCACTGGCCTTGGGAGCTTGAGAAATCAAGGTCAATGCCAACGATCGACCCCAGTCGCTGTTCATGGCCGCGGCGACATTGCCGCCACTTGGCTGGACAACAATCTTGCCGTCGGAGTCGAGCACGAACAGCAAACCACTCTCGCTGAAGTTGATCTGGTCGAACGATTGCCCGAGAGCGACCTTTTCTTTCTCCAACTGCGCTGCCGCGGCCTGATCGATGTCATCGATGTACACGCCGGTGGCCAGAATCCAGTTCCATGGCGCGTAGTAATAGCTGTAGCTCAACTTCGGCGAGGCGACGGTTGAACCCAACCGGGGGAACAGGTAGTCGGTGTAGCCACTGCCGTTCTTCATTGCGACGTCGACAATGTCGCGCGGGTAGAACTTGCCAGCGGAGTCCTGGACCTTGCTGCGGTCAACCCCGATGATCTTGTTGAGAGCAGGAGGCCCCGCGATGATGTAGTACTTGGGGTTGTAGAGGAAGAAGTAATCCTTGTTGCCATAGAACTCAGTGCGAATCAGGTTCATGCCGGCTTCTTTGGCCTGCGCAGTCGTGATGGTGCCAGCCGCCGCCATCGCACGAAGCTGATCGAACGCAGTCAGCAACGGCGAGGCGATGTTCTTGAGTTGGCTTTTTGCGCTGCTCGAGCATGGTCGCCCGGAATCGCTGCTGCTCGTCATACGCCTGCGAGATCAGCACACCGGTCGACTCGTGCGCATTGGCCATAGCGGCCTCCGAGCTCTGCGATGCGGTCGTGTGGGCGACGGACGCCGAGTAAGTGGCGGTCGCCAAAGCGCTGACGATCAGCAACACGGCAATGAGCGCGCCGATGCGTGATGACAGCGATGACCAGCGGGAGAACTCAGTACCGGAACTCATGTGGGGGCCTTCCATAATGTGGCAACGTCTGGTCGGCCGCAAAAGTTCGCGCTCCGACTAAATCAGACTGATGCTAGCCCGTCATAAGGCCATTACCTATCACCCAACTCGCATCACAACCATTCACCGGACCAGATCAACTCTGCTGGCGTAATCGGTTTGTCACGGGACGGGGGCAGGGCTCGGCGGCTCCGACGCGCCAGGTCCAGGTGTCCCGGCGAGCCGTGAAGGCAGCCTTAGGATCGGAAGCCTTGCGACACTTACTACTAGGAAGTCCCAGGCTGGACACGCCCAGCCAGCACTTACCAGCGAAAGCCTCACTCCAAGGAAACCCGATGTACAGCGATTCACCGCTGGAAATCTCGCCACGACCCGAAGCAGATGCGGCACTGGCGAAGTCAATTGCACGAGCACTATTCGACGTATCTGGCGAGGTCACCGAGCTTGGAAGTCAGCAGGACCGAAACTTCCGCATCCGCACCGAGGCCAACTCTGTCGTGCTGAAGATCGCCAATCAGTCTTGGCGCCGCGAGAACTTAGAGGCACAGAACGCCGCGCTGACCCACATTGCGGCACAGGATCATGATTTCCACTCCCCAGTGCCTTACGCCGCTATCGACGGCTCACTCATGCGGGAAATCGAGATCGGTGACAGCCGCCACTTCGTCCGCTTGATCAGTTACGTGCACGGGCCACAGTTGTCCGGCCCCGGCTACCTCGCGCCCGTCGTGATAGCCGATCTCGGTCGGCTCGCGGGTCGCACGGCATTGGCACTGAAGGATTTTGACCATCTCGGACTCGTCGGTGGGCAATGGGATCTCATGCGCGGGATGAGCCTCGTAGAGCAACTTGCGCCGTCGATACCGAACCCCACGGATCGCGCACACGTCATCGCCGCTGCAACAACTGCGGCGGCTCGCATTGAGCGCGTCGCGAACCAGCTTCGTATCCAGACCATCCACGGCGATGTCACTGACGACAACGTCGTGGCGGTACCGGATCACACACGACGGCTTCGTCCCAACGGAGTGATCGACTTCGGCGACCTCACCCGCAGTTGGCTCATCGGCGAACTCGCGGTGACCTGTTCCTCGGTCTTACGCCACCGTCCTGACAATCCGATGTCGGTCATCGATGCGATTCGCGCCTTCCACGCACTTGTGCCACTACTCGACGCAGACGTCGAGGCGTTGTGGCCGCTCATCGTCATGCGCGGGGCTGTCCTGGTATCCGCGGGCGAGCATCAGTCCCAGCTCGACCCTGACAATCCCCTTGCTACCGAGCCACTCGACGGTGAACGGCTAATCTTCACCGTCGCAGATTCGGTGCCCTGCGAATTGGCTGAGGCCACGATCCGAGCCGCGCTCGGCTGGGATCGACCGACTAGATACGACGCTGCATATGCGGCGATCCGCACTGCCGCACCGTTGCTTCCCGGCTTGCCCGCGCCAAGCCCCGTCGACCTTTCGTCGACGAGTTCACTTCTCGACGACGGGCGCTTCCTGCGCCCCACAATCGAGATTGATGTGCTCGCAGATGCCTTGCGGTACAGCGCAACTGCGAGCACCCGCTATGCCGAGGCACGACTCACCCGCACGACCGCAGACTCAGCCAAGGCGCCAGCAACGATCGCGCTCGGTGTTGATCTCGCGGTCCCGGTGGGTACTGCCCTTGCGGCGCCGTGGGACCTTCAAGTGGTCGGCGCTAGCGACGACAGCCTCACGCTGGCCTCGGCGGCTGGACTGCTCAGACTTCGCGGAGTTTCCGGCGCGCCCGCCATCGGCTCAGTCCACGCGGCCGGATCTCAAATTGGCACGGTCACCAGCGGCCACCTGCATGCGCAGTTGATGGTGGACTCAAGCCTTGATAGCCCAGAGTTCGCCGACCCTCATACCGCGCCTGGCTGGCTCGCGTTGAGCCCCGACCCATCGCCTCTGTTTGGCTGCGACCTCACCGCGCCCCACGACGATGTCGAGGGCTTGCTGCAGCGTCGCGACGCAAGCTTTGCCAATCTGCAGGAGTACTACTACGAGTCGCCGATGCAGATCGAACGGGGCTGGCGTCATCACCTCATCGACACCACCGCCCGCTCCTACGTCGACATGGTCAACAACGTGGCAGTTGTGGGTCACGGGCACCCTCGTCTGGCCGACGCAGTGGATCGGCAGATGCGCAAGCTGAACACCAACTCGCGCTTCCACTTTGCGGCCGTCGCAGAGTTCTCCGAACGGCTCGCGGCGCTGGCCACCGATGAACTCGATACCGTCTTCTTGGTCAACAGCGGGTCTGAAGCTGTCGACCTCGCACTGAGAATCGCGCAGACGGTCACCGATCGCATCGACTTGATCGCCGTGCGCGAGGCGTATCACGGCTGGACGATGCTCTCCGACGCTGTGACTACCTCGCTCTACGACAACCCACGCGCGCTCGAGACTCGACCCGAATGGATCCACCTAGCATCCTCACCCAATCCCTACCGCGGGACCTGGCGTGGACCCGATGCGGCGGCCGGCTACATCGACGAGTTCACTCAACTGGTCGCTGACATGAGTGCGCAGGGGCGACCTCCTGCCGCCTTTATCTGTGAACCAGTTTTCGGAAATGCGGGCGGGGTGCTGCTACCCGAGGGTTACCTCGCCGCCACATTCGCAGCGGTACGAGGGGCCGGGGGCCTCTGCATCGCAGACGAAGTGCAAGTCGGCTACGGCCGGCTCGGGCACTACTGGTGGGCCTATGAGATGCACGATGTCCGACCTGACATCGTCACCATCGCGAAGGCCATGGGTAATGGGCATCCACTTGGTGCCGTGATCACCACACGCGCCATCGCCGAGGCATTCGCCGCGCAGGGGTCGTTCTTCTCGTCCGCGGGTGGCAGCCCCGTGTCCTGCGTTGTCGGCACCACCGTGCTCGACATCATCGAAGACGAAGGGCTCCAGCGCAACGCTGCCGAAATCGGCGATCACCTCATCGCTCGTTGCACCGATCTCATGCAGCGATATCCCATCGTGGGCGCCGTTCACGGAATGGGTCTGTACCTCGGTGTTGAGCTCGTGCGGTCACGCGAGTCACGTGAACCCGCCACTGCCGAGTGCCAAGCAATCTGCGACCGCCTTCGCGAACTCGGCATCATCGTCCAGCCCACAGGCGAACGAGCCAACGTGCTGAAGATGAAGCCGCCAATGTGCCTATCGCGCGCGAGCGCCGACTTCTACGTCGATCAACTCGAGGAAGTCTTGCGAAGCGGCTGGTGAATGCGCGTCACTGTGCATTCGTGCGCTGCGACACACTGACCCGAATGGCCCAACCGCACACGCTGGGTAAGCAGTTCGCGACGTATGGTTGGCAAGCGCGCGCCAGTGCGCAGGGAGGCCATGGGGGCCAGGTGAAAAGCTCGACCCGAACGGCCATGGTTGCTGCTGCCGCCATCGCCCTTGGCGCACTGACCCCTGGTCTCGCGGCAGCTACATCTGCGCCCAGCCCAACCACAGGCGTCATCACCTCCTCCCCGTCGGTTCCCAAGACAGCGAGCGCACCATCGGTCGGTGGCTCGACCCGCGATGTGCGCCGTCTTATCGTTCGAACGACTTCGGGTCGCATCATCAGCACCTCGATCAAGCAGGCCGCAGCGGCCTATGCCGGGGTTTCCTCCGCTAGCGCGCTAAGGCAAATGTCGAGCGGCTCCACCGTCGTCGAACTATCGGCGCCCGTCACACTCGCCGATGCCTGGACGGCCGCCAATGAACTCACCGCTCGCGGTGATGTCATCTCAGCCGAGCCCGACCGCTGGTTCACAGCGACAGTGGCGAGCCCCGTCACGACCTCGGATTCGTTCTTCCCCAAGCAATGGGACATGTGGGACTCGTCAGCGACGGCCCCTGCCGGCGGCTACTCGTCCAAGGCCAGCCAAGCCTGGCTGCGAACCACTGGCCACATCGACGGCGGTCCGACGATCGTTGTGGCTGTGCTCGACACCGGTATCACCCAGCATGTCGATCTCGCTGGGCAGACTGTCGCGGGCTACGACTTCGTCTCAGATCCGCTCACGGCTAACGACGGTGACGGACGAGATGCGAATCCGTCGGACCCAGGCGATTGGATCAGCGCGGCGGATGCTGCAAGCAATAGCTTCGCCGGCTGCGCCGAGTCCGACAGCTCGTGGCACGGCACGCACGTATCGGGCACGATCGCAGCGCTGCACAACTCGATCGGAATCAGCGGCATCGCACCCGGCGTGAAGATCCAGCCGGTGCGCATCCTGGGCAAGTGCGGCGGCGAACTGGCCGACGTCGCCGACGCAATCGAATGGGCATCTGGCGGCGCGGTCCTCAACGTGCCAGCGAACGCAACTCCCGCGTCCGTCATCAACCTTTCACTCGGTGGCCCCGGCCCCTGCACCCCAGAACTCCAGACCGCGATCACCGACGCCTACCTCCGGGGCACCACAGTGGTAGTGGCGGCGGGCAACGAGAACCAGCAAGTGGCAAGCGATGGCAGTGCAACCTCCGGTAGCGCGCCCGCCGACTGCGACCACGTCATCGCGGTGACCGCAACTGGTCGATCTGGCGCGCGAGCCAGTTACAGCAACTTCGGCACCGTCGCCTGGCCTGCCCCGGGTTCAGTGGCGCTCGCAGCCCAGGGCGGTGGCAATGACCTCGAAGCAGACAACATCCTCTCGACCGTCAACACGGGGCTCACCGTCCCCGAGGCCGACGGTTACGCGTGGTACGCGGGCACGAGCATGGCGGCGCCCCACGTGGCCGCCGCCGTTGCGCTCATGCAATCGCTGACCTCGACCCCGCTCTTGCCCGACGATGTGTTCAGGCGGTTGCGCGAGACCGCGACCCCGTTCCCGACATCATCTGACTGCACGGCCATCACCTGCGGCGCGGGAATTCTCAACATCGCAGCCGCCTTGCCCACCCCGCCTGCGGCGCCTGAGTTCGTAGAAGCCATCGGCGCTGTCAGCGCGGTAAGCCTCACCTGGACCGCGGCCAACTGGGGTGGCTCGCCGATCACGGGGTACCACATCGAATATGAAGTCACCACCGACTCCCCACCTACCTGGCAGGACGTCACATCCAATACCGCCACGACCGGTACCACTTTCACCGTCTCGACTTCGACACTGCCAGCCTTTGTCGATGGCGTTTCCTACCTCTTCCGCGTGTCGGCCATCAGTCAATTCGGTGAGACCGCGCCACGCGACGCAATCAACGCCGCGAGCAGCGTCACCAGCCCCGTGCCCGACCAGGTCACCCAACCCAGCACCGCGCCAGGTGTCGAGACCTTCACCACCAATTGGACCCAACTCCTCAGCGGCGCGAACAGTTACTACGTCCAATACCACCGCCGCGGAAAGGTCGACCCGTGGGTCAGCGTCGCGGTCAACTCGATCCCTAGCGCAGAGTCCAACACTTTGACCCTCGCGCCCTGGACACTGGTCGGGGCCCCCGGAACATACGACGTGCGAGTAGCCGCAGTCGGGGGCTCAGGTATCGGGCCATCGAGCGAGCCGACCAGTGTCGTGGTGTCCGCGCTGACCCAGACCGCGACAGCATCGGCCAGCATCGTCCGTCCATTCCACGACGGCTTCCAAGATTCCGTCACCTTACGAGCCACCTCAAATAATCCACGGCCTGGAACGGCTAAAGTCCTTGATGCACAGGGAGTTACGGTAATATCCTGGCCCCTTGGAACTAACCTCACGCCGTTCTCCGTGGCCTGGACAGGTTTGAACTCAGCGCGCGTGCGAGTCAAAAACGGCACCTACCGATTCGTGGTCACTAGGCCAGCGCGTGCCGACACGCCAGAGGTGATCGCCACTCGCACGATCGTCGTCGCGGCAAGCCAGGTGACTGTCCCGGTAGTGACGCTGTCTCGAACCACGGTGTACCCGTACCACGATGGCTATGCCGACTCGATCGGTGTTCAGGCAACTGCCACCGTGCCAGCTACCTACACGATCAAAGTAATCAAGAGCGGTCGGGTGCTGTTCGCCAAGGCCCTCACCCGACGACAACTTGCGGCGTACACCTGGCTCGGTGTTGATGCAAAGGGCGTGGCACTTCCTGCCGGAACCTACATCCTGCGCGTCACTGCATTGGGCGGCGAAGGCTCCAGCAGGCTCAAGCAGAGTTCGGTCGTGGTCTCGAGCAAGCGTCTCAAGGCAGTCGTGTTCACCACAAAGGAACTCGTGCCCTCTGCCCTCATGCAAGCGCGAACTACCGGAGTGACCCAAACTGCATCCGGCGGATACGTCATCGAAGGCGCCGATGATCCAACGACCCCAGATCAGACCGAACTCAATCTTGCTACTTTCCGCTACGTGTTACCTGCGTCGGTTAAACCAGTGATCTTCCTGCAGGTCTGGACATGCGCGGATCGCGCCGCATCGGCCGGCTCGAACGCCTTCGAAGGCTTCTACAACGGTCCCGACGATAACCCCAACCTTCGCCCTGCGTGGCTATCGTCGATGGGCAACGACGCTGGATGCTACACACCTGCCTACGACACCGGTGACCAGATGAATGCTCCGAGCTTCTCGGTCTTCGGCGGTGCACTCCATTTCTGGGTCGGTAACGGTGGCGCCCCTGGCACCACGTGGGGCCTGGACTACTTCCTCATCTCAGGAACCAAGTACGTCCTAGTCTGACCAGCCCGCACCGCCGCATAACCAGCATCGGCCGCTACCCCCACGAGGTGCTCGCAACGTGCCCGACCGCGCCTGCCACCATGGGCCAGTGAACCCAGCCGAAACGACGCCTGTGAATCAGCAGGCAGTCGACGAAATCATCTCGCGGCTGCCCAGCCCGGGCACCGACTTCGGGCTCACCTTGCTGTGCATCGATGGCCCCGCAGGGTCAGGGAAAACGACTCTGGCACAAGCGATTACAGACGCGCTCGCGGTGCGCCAGATCTCAACTGTCGTGGTGCACGGTGACGAGATCTACGAAGGTTGGGCGGTTGATTCCCACTGCGGAAATCGGCTGGCTGCATTTCCTGCGTTAGCTCGACGCTTGGTTCGCGACCTGCTCGATCCGTGGGCGGCGGGCGAGCCAGGAAGCTATGGAGTGTGGGATTGGCTCTCAGGTTCATGGGGCGTCCCCAACATCGCGACTCCTCCCCAACTCGCGATTCTCGAAGGGGTTGGGCTCGCGTCAGAGATGTTGCGCGAACGAGCCTCAATCAGTATCTGGATCGAGTCCGGCGACGATCGCGCCCGTCTCGAGCGGGTGCTAGCCCGCGATGGGGCAGCCATTCGGGACGAGATGATCCAGTGGCAGGTCGACGAGAAAGCATGGCACCTCCTCGATGACACTCGGGGCCAGTGCGAGTTGCGGCTCCGCACATGAGCCAACGAGCAAATCGGGATCTGCATCAACCCCACCCAGATCGGTTGGCGCTGGACCATCCGTTGCGCGAGAGGATTCTCGCGGCACATGATGCAGCGCTCGAACACGGCGACGACGGTTACCTAGATCCGGGCACCGGCTGGTGGGTGTTCAGCGCTGGCTATCTTGCTGATCGAGAAACCTGTTGCAACAGCGGTTGTCGGCATTGCCCTTACCAGGACTAGCGCAACTCGGCCAAGCAAGACTAGGTACCAGTAGCGCTGGTACCTAGAAGTCATCGTCGGCTAGAGGTGCTGCAGGAAGAGCGCCTTCTTGGGGCAGGCCGCGACAGCAGCTTCGGCCTGACGAAGTGCCCGCCCACGAGGTACCGCGTGAGTGTCCAAGATCGGATACCCCCACGAGTCGAGGGTGATCAGATCCGGAGCTAAGTGCGAGCAGATGCCGACGCCGTCGCAGATCGATGGATCGATCCGAAGGTGAGTCGTACCGTCAGGAGCCGGGCCCTCGCGAGCCTCACGCACTTTGGGCTTACCGCGACTCATGTGCCCTCCCCCGGTAACGGCATGATCCCGTAGACGCGAGCGCCACAGGTACGACCTTTCCTGTGCACACTGACGTCGTCAGCAAAGACCTGCAAGGCAGAGGTCAGCATGCGGATCGCACCATCAGGATGGCGACACGCACCACGCCCAGAGATCTCAGCCATGAACTGGTCAAGCTTCTTACGTCCTGATGGTGAAAGCTTTCCGGCCGTGAGGTCATCGCAAAGTTCGGCAACTGCAGCCAGGCCAAACACGCAGGGCCCACACTGGCGAGCCGACTGGTCGGCGAGATAGCGCACTAGTCGGGAGGCTTCCTCAATCCCGCATGCCTGGCTGGGCAGTGGCCCGATCAGACCGGCACCGATGGACAGGCCAGCACTACGCAGTGCGCCGATATCGACGGGAAGGGATGCGATGTCTGACCACGACACCCACGATCCCCCATACCCACCAAGCAACACCGCGGACGGTGCCCCGTGCGGCATGTCGGCCCAATGCTCGGCAACCACCTGCCCGATCGTGACCGTATGGGGGACTTCGACTACCCGCCGATACCCCCGCGAGATGACGGTGAGCAGCGAGGTCGGCTCATAATTTTCGGCTCCTCGCGCTGCCACCACAGCCGCGCGGGCCATCGTCTCGGTGTTGTTCACCAGCACTGTGGGGTAACCGTCCGACCACGGCTGCGCCGGGTTGGCGACAAAGCGCGGCAGTGTGGGGCCGCCCTCAAGCGTTCGAATGATCGAGGTGGCCTCGCCTGACAAGTAACGGCTCGGGGCAAGCACCACGCGAATCGGGGGGTCAGGCTCACCAGCTGCAACTCGCTCGCGGATAGCAAGCGTGACTGAACCAGTGGTGGCCTCGGCACCTTCGTGCAGCCACACAACGCCTTCGACTGCCTGTACCGCATTGATCGCCGCCACCAGACCGTCGAGCACGAGGTGGGGACGGGTCTGCAACAAGGTCGCGTCCTTGGCGCTGCCAGGTTCACCCTCGGCACCGTTGACCACGACGGCTCCACCAGTACCTGCGGCGGCAACTGAACGCCACTTGACGGCCGCCGGGAAGTGTCCGCCCCCGCGGCCCGTCAGCGCGACCGCGCCCAAGTCGTCCAACAGCCGTGCCGTGAGCCCCACAACAGTGCCGGGATGTGCGCCAAACTCGGAGCGGTGCGTAACTAGGTCGTGGCGGCGAACTCCGGTGAGTAATTCGGTGTCATCGCGTGACACGATCGCCACCTCAGCGCCGAGAATTCCGCGCATCTGGCTCGGCGCGATCTCGGGTGCCCCAGCGTCGACACTCATCGCCGCTGCTTTCGATTCGACCCGCGGCCCGAACGACCAATCGTGAGATCGCGCGCGGGAGAGCCATGCACTGGATGTTCGCTCGCCCGGTCTGCAGCCAACTCGGCGACAGCATCTTGGGTCGTGCGCGCGGTGTAACGACTGATCGCCAGCGCTGCGACCGCAATCCCCGTAACCACATACACACCAAGCAGAACTGCGGTATCGGCCCCGGCGAGTACACCGTGCAGCCACACCAAAATGAGCGAGACAATGGCGACCTTGTGGATCGGCCACCACACACGCTGAGCAATACGGCCAGCAAGTGCCGCGGTCAGACCAGCGGCTAGGCCAGCGTAAAGACCGATAACCCCGAGGGTGACGGCCAGTGGTCGATACCCCGCGCCCATCGGCACGAACGAGCCCCACCAGCCGACATTGGCGTACTTATCGGTGGCAAGCACGAAGATGTGCAACGCCACGAATACGAAGGTGAAGACCGACAAGGTCACATGCACGCGGATTCGGGTAGCCGAACTTGGCCGACGCCAGCGAGCCCTGCGAGGATGCGAGAGCAGCAGGCCAAGGAAAACCAGCGCTACCAACAGCAGGTAGGACGTGAGACCGGCTGCTCGCCCCAGGATCCAGGGGGCCATCCGATCGCCGACGATCGCCGAGACAGCAGCACCGATAAACCATGAGGTCAGGACTGCGCTCACAGTGACAGCGGCGACCAGCCCTGCGCCCCACACAACCGTGCGAGTGTGACTGACACCTGCGGTGCCAGCGGTTTCATGCGACATGCGATACCTGCCAAGCGACATAGTCGCGCATGGCGCGACTGGTGGTGACCCGTCCATCGACATCGACCCATAACGCGGCCAAACCGCGTTCATCCGCCTCACGACGGATCGAAGGCCTTCCGACGATGAACAAGGACTTGCTCCAAACTTCAGCGTACGCAGGGTCGGGATCGACAACGGTGACGGCGCGCAGATCCGATTGCGCCGAACGTCGGGTACGGGGATCAATGATGTGGTGCACCTGCGACCCGCCTGCTACCCAGGACCGAATCCGAATCGACGACGTTGCGACCGCGCGGTCGGTGAGGCGCAGAACGGCGACGGGTTCGGTACCACCCAGCGGATCCTCGACCCCAATGAGCCAACCGTCGCCGTCGGGGCCACCGCCGAGTGCAAGGACGTCACCACCGGCCTCAACCAGCACGGCTGCTCCGCAGCCGGCCAACTGCTCGCCAGCCCACCGCACTGCCAACCCCTTGCCGATTCCACCTAGGTCAATCGGTTCTGGGCCAATTCGCACCGCTAGTCGATCGCGATCAAATGCCGGCTTCCACGAACGCTGACGCAGCGGTCGCCACCGAACCGGAACTGATTGAGTCTGGAGAGTGTGACCTGCAGACTCGAACGGAAGCGACTGGCCGTACCCGTAGGACCGGAGGGTTTCCAGCACTCGAGGATCGAACAGCCCATCGGTCCTGACATAGGCATCATGAGCCGCAGCAATCGCGTCGTAGCACTCACGCGACACCACAGACCAGTGTCGACCAGCGGCATTTGCGCGCATGAGATCGCTATCGGCATCAAAGCGCGTGCAACTAGTTGCAACCCGCTCGACTACGGCACGAGCAGCACTCGCCTGTTCGGTTGCGGTCGAGCTTGGCTCGGTGACTCGAAAGCGAATATCGGACGCCATCGAGCGGAAGGCCACATGCAGATCCGCGCCTTCGTTGCCCGCCGGGGCGGCCATCACGGCGCCCCGGATGCCCCCGTCGTTGCAGCAGGTGTCGGCTTTGGCGCCGGCGGCGGTGGGGCCACGGTGGGCTTAGGCGCTGGTGGGGCCACGGTGGGCTTAGGCGCCGTCGGCGTAGTCGTAGTCTTTTTCGGTGTTGTCGTGGTCGTCTTGGTGGTTTTGGTCGTGGTGGTCTTGGTTGTGGTGGCGGCCTTACTGGTCGTGCTAGTTCCACCGCCTGTTGACGTTCCACCGGTCGAACCCGATGAGGACGACGTCGATCCGGTCGTGGCTGCAGCAGCACTTGGGTCAGCGACCGGGATCGTGCCACCAGACTCAGCCTGCGCCTGAGCGAGAATCGCCGCAACAGTGTCGCGCAACGACGCAACCTGGGCGACGTTGGTCTGAACGGCCTGACGAAGTTCCAGGACAGCTGGATCAACAACCGGCGAGGCCTTAGTCGTGCTCACCGCAACCGGCGAGTGCCCAGCAGCCCATACGGTCGTACCAGTAAATAGTGCGGCCGCTGTGGGTGCAATAAGTGCAGCCGTCGTCCAGCGAGCGCGCGTTCCACGGTCAGTCATCGTTAGTTTCCCCATCATCACTTGTCGTGCTACCGCTTGCACCGGTGGTGGCCTGCGGAGTTGGCGTGGTCGTTTCAGGTGCCGGCTTGACGGTCGGCTGCACCTTGGTGGTGCCCTTGGTGGTGCCCTTGGTGGTGCTCTTCTTCGTCGTAGTGGTGACCGCCTTGGCGGCCTGCGGCTGCGCGGGCGACGGAGTCCAGGCTGCCTGGGCGCGAGCTGCATCGGCCGCGGCTTGTGCCTGCGCCGCGGCGAGCAGCGCTGCTTCTTGGGCGCGCTGCGCCTTTAGCGCACGAATGGCGTCAAGTGCGCCCGCAGCCTGGGTGGCGTCCGCGCTCAGCACAGCGATCTGGGAGTCAAGATCGGCGAGTTGCATGCGCAGGTCGGCGATCACCTGGGCGGTGGTCTGCCCCTCGGTGCCAGCTGACAGGCTCGACATAATCCCTGGAACGCTGGAAGCAGCTGCCATTCCCGCTGTGGCCAGCAGTCCGGTAGCGGCCAAGCAGGTGGCCACCAGGCGACTAGAACGCTTCATTTCGTACCCCTCCCGAGCGTGTTTCCGACATGCCTTATCTTTCGGCATCTCGAGCCCAGAAATGGAGGCTGCTTGTCCAGATTTCGACATCCGCTTAGCCAAGAAACGTCAAAGAAATCGGATTCATGCAAAGTTGCGGACTTCGATCGCGGCGATTAGTCCGATATGTCTTTTTTAACCTGCTTGATTCCCGAGTGGTGGGGCGCCGGACTCAGACGAGCAAACGAGCTCAGCCAAGCTCAGCCGAGCGTGACCCGCACCTCACCAGCCGCGGGATTAGCCCGTTCGAGCAGCGCCCACGGAGCACGAAGGACCCGGCCGGGCACCGCAGGCCAAGGAATGGTGAGTCGACCCACTTCCCGACCGTCTTGAGTGGCCACGAGCCGCGGGCTCAGGCGGAATTCGTCGCTCCACAGCAATAGCCGACGACGCGCCGGCGCGTGATCGCCAGCACGGATCAGCGATGGTGCGATCCACCGCAACGGGGCAACTGCCTGGATAACCGCCCCGTCTGGCAGCGAACTATCTGGCAGCGAACCCTCGGCCGCAGAACTGTCGGACGCAGAACCCTCGGCCGCAGAACTGTGCTCGCCCATGCCCAGATCACGCAGATAACTGCGAACGGCACCGGCCACCTGTCGACCGTCTAGGGCGCACACATCGGCGGTGTCGACCGGGTGGATCAGGTTCCCGACCGCGAAAACACCAGCGCGCGAGGTGCGCAATGACATGTCGACCCGCGGGCCCCGAGTGCCTCGATCACGGTCAAGACCGGCCAGGGCCGTGAGTTCATAGTCTGGAATCCAGTCAGCGGTCAGCACTAGGACGTCACACTCAACGATGCGCCGCGACCCTGCACGTACGTCCTCGACCTCGACGGCTTCGAGGGCGTCGCGCCCGATCACACGCACCACTCGGGTTGCCGTGCTCACTGGCGTGGACAGCAGGACCCGCGCTGGGTGATGGAAGAGGGCATAGGACTCGGGCCGGGATCGCTCCGTGGTCATGAGCACGGTGTCGCAGCCCGCCTCACGCAAGGTCAGCACCGCCGACCAACTCACCAGCTCTGAACCAACCACCACAGCGCGCTTGCCAGGAGTTCGGTGGTGAAGGTGCACCATGTTCTGCAGTTGCCCCGTGGTCAGCACGCCCGCTGGACGATCACCGGCTATGAGACGAGCCGATCGCGGCCGTTCGCGTGCACCCGTGGCCAGGATCACGGCGTCGGCGTCCCACTGCACTCGCCCGTGTGGCGACGTGACGACTAGCGAATGATCACCGGCCCAGCCCGTGACCGTGGATTCGGTGCGGATGTCTACGCCTGCTTCACGAGCGCGTTCTACCAGCCGTCGTGCATAGTTCGGGCCGGTCATAACACGGTGCAAGTCTCGGATGCCATAGCCGGTGTGAGCGCTGTGCCGCGGAATCCCACCAGCCGCAGACTCTCGGTCAAACAGCACTACCTGATGAGTTCGCGCCAGCTCGGTGGCTGCGGTCAGACCCGCAGGGCCCGCCCCGACCACAAGGATCGTCGACCGATTCGTCACGACGACACCTCAATGTCTGCGCTTGCACCACGAAGTAGTTTCTCCACCTCGGCGCCGCAGTAGAAGCCTTGGCACCTACCCATGAGTGCCCTGGTACGACGGCGAAGACCGTCCAGATCGGTTGGTGGAATTGGACTTTCAAGCGCATCCCGAATCTCGCCACGCGTGACGCGCTCGCAAAAGCACACCACTTTCCCGTACTCAGCATCTGCGGCTATCCGATCCGAATCGGCGTACGGTCGAATGAAGGCCTCGCCCACATTCGGCATCCGACGAGTGGGCGGTAGGTCGTCGCGCTGAATCAGTTGCAGTCCGGCGCCACGCAGGAGCTCGGCTACGTACTCGGCGAGCGCCATTGACGCGGTGAGCCCCGTGGATCGGATCCCGCCGACGAGCACGTACCTCTGTGCCGCGTCGATGGCGGTGACGTAGTCGTCATGTTCGGTCGCCGCGCGAAGACCCGCGTAAACAGCAGTGACTTCCTCGTCCAGTAGATCGGGCATCAGCGCGCGGCCCTTGTCGAGGAGCGACGCCAAGCCGGCTTCAGTAGTGCCAGTAGCGGTCCGGTCTTCGATGTTGTCTGCAGTGGGACCCAGCATCACATTGCCGTAAATCGTCGGGCTGATCAGCACACCCTTGCCGCGAGACGACGGAACCGGCAGGACAATCGAGGAGACCAGTGACCGGGCGAGCTTGTCGAACACAATGAGCTCACCGCGGCGCGGCACCACGGTGAAGCGCTCAAAACCGAAGTGGCGGTCGATGATGTCGGCGCCATGCCCGGCGCAGTTGATCACCCAGGTCGCACGCACGTCGCCCGAGTTTGTTCGCAGCACCGTGGCATTCCCCGTGCGTTCAACCGAATCGACCCGGTGATTGAGCAAAAGGGTCGCGCCTCGGTCGAGCGCCTCGGTCGCGTAGGCAAGAGCGGTAGTCCAGGAGCAGATGATCGACTCGTCTGGGACCGTGAGTCCGCCCAGTGCACCCAGACCAAGATGCGGCTCACGTCGATACACCTCGTCGGCATCGACGAGCTCGCACAACTCGTAACCATTGGCGACGGCTTTGGCGGCCAACTTTCCAAGAGTGGCTAACTCCTCGTCGGTCCATGCGACAAGTAGCGCGCCCGTGCGCTCTATCGGGATCCCCGCTCGGATCGAGTAGTCGCCCAACAATTCATAGCCGCGGCGGACCAACTTCGATTCAAGCGACTCTGGAGTGGCATCGAAGCCGGTGTGCAAGATCGCGGTGTTGGCCTTGCTCGTAACGTCACCGATGTCAGCCCGCGCTTCGATCAGTGCAACCGACAACTGGTATCCAGCGAGTTCGCGCGCCACCGCGCAGCCCACCAAACCGCCGCCGATCACGGCAATATCGACTGAGGTATCAAGATGGTTATCGGAGATCACGGCGACGCACCGATCGACGCGGTGACGGCCGCGCGCCAATTGCCCAGATACTCGTCGGCTCGCTCTCGCGACCATCGGGGTTCGTAGGTAGCTGCGGGTGTCCAGCGGCCAACAACATCGCTGACGCTGAGAGTGGACTCCAGCCCGATGCGCGCCGCAGCAGCAACACCCAGGGCCGTGGCGTCGGGCGACGGATAGACCTGAACTGGCGCCTGGAGCAGGTCGGTCTGCATCTGCATGAGTGCAGCAGACCCAGTGAGGCCACCGTCGACACGAAGAACGTCCACAGGCGCACCCGAATCTGCACCCAGGACGCCGACTAGATCCACGATCTGGGCCAAGATGCCGCGGACGACCGCAGTAACCACATCCGCTCTGGATGTGGCCAAGGTGAGTCCGACGAACGAGGCGGCTGCATCGGGCTTCCACCAAGGGGCACCCAATCCGGCTAGCGCCGGAACGAAAAGCAACGACTGATCTGAATTGGGGTCAAGACCCGCCAGCGCAGTCGCCGGATCACTGAGGAGACCGAGTTCGCCCAGCCACCGAAGTGCCGAACCTGCCGTAAACACTTGGCCGTCAAGGCAATACGTGGTCGAGCCACGGAGTCGTGCAGCGACTGACGCGGTTAGTCCATGGAGCGATCGGGTCGGAGTCGTCCCGGTGGAACCTAGAACGAACGCGCCAGTGCCGTATGTGCATTTGGCCTCGCCCACAACGCGACAATCCTGCGCGAGCAATGCAGCCTGCTGATCCACCATGAGTCCAACAACCGGCACGGGTGCGCCGAATACAGACGTTGATCCGATCACCTCGTCGCAGGCGACCACGCGCGGTAGTTCTTCGTCGCCGAGCCCAAAGTGGCCGAGAAGATCCGGCGCCCACTGGGCCGTGTCAAGATCGAGAACGAGTGATCGACTGGCAGTGGTGACGTCAGTGACGAACTCGCCGCTGAGTGCATGCAGCAACCAGGAGTCAGTGGTAGTGACCACACCCTCACGGGTGAGATGCCGACGGATCCAGGCCTGCTTAGGTGCGCTGAAGTATGGATCGAGTACGAGCCCGGTGCGCTCAGCGATCCGGGCCGCGTATGGCGAGAGTTCAGCGCACAGATCAGCGGCCCGCGAGTCTTGCCAGACGATCGCGGTCGTAAGCGGCGCACCAGTTGAGCGGTCCCACGCCAGCACGGTTTCACCCTGATTAGCCAACGCCACCGCATCGACCGAACCCACCTGGGCGAGTGCCTGACTTCCGGCACTCAACACCGATTCGAGCAACTCGGCGGGGTCCTGCTCAACCCGACCATCAGCCAAGTACTGAGGCCGAACTTGTTGGGTCGCGCTAGCGACCACGACACCATCCTCGACGACGAGCGCCTTGGTACCAGAGGTGCCTTGATCAATCGCGAGAACACGCATGACGTCTGCACCTCCCAGCGGTCTACAACGCTGCCGAGTGAACCACAGTCAAGGCCCTCTGCTGGCACCGACGCTTCGACAAACTCGAATCACGTCGCGACTATCGACGACCCGTCGCCTGAGGGAGCGAGGGTGATGGCGCGATCAGCCACCAAGGCCGCCTCGTGCGGATCGTGAGTTACATGCAACGCAGGCACGCCCAGACGCTTGAGAAGTTCTCGTACCTCCGCGCCCAGCCGATCCCTCAGATCGCGATCGAGCGCAACAAAAGGCTCATCCAGTAGGAGCAATCGCGGGTGCGGAGCCAGCGCACGCGCCAACGCGACACGGCCCGCCTGGCCTCCCGACAGCGTCGCGACATCACGATGCTGAAAACCACTGAGGCCCACGAGTTCTAGCAGTTCTTCGATGCGCGCGGCGATGGCAGATCGTCGCTCGCCGCCGATCTCGAGTCCGTAACCGATGTTGCCTGCAACATCGCGATGGGGAAAGAGGAGCGCATCCTGGAAGACCATCCCCATTCGACGCCGATGGGCTGGCTCGCCGCGCAGATCATGCCCGTCCCACGTGACAGAGCCAGCATCAGGCTCGATCAGTCCGGCGATGACGCGCAGCAGCGATGTCTTACCCGCGCCACTCGGGCCGAGCAGGGCAACTATCTCGCCACTCCCGACGGCGATTGTCACCTCACGCAGAACCCAGACATCGCCGAGTCGCAGACTGATGGCGGTAACGTCGAGGCCACTCACGTTGTTGCCTCTCGATTCCAAGAGAGCCGCTCAGCAACGGCCGCGGCACTCGCAGTCAGCACCAGCAGGATGATTGACAGCGCTGCGGCCTGCCCCACATTCGATTCGCCGGGCCGCTCGAGCAGGTGGGCGATGTGGATCGGCATCGTGGGTGAACCAGCCCGGGCCAAGAACGACGTTGCACCAAATTCACCTAGCGACACCGATACTGCCAGGCCAGCCGAAACCCCAAGTGCCCGAGACAAAATGGGGAGGTCGACAGTGCGCCAGGCCACCCACGGTGGCGCGCCCAACAAGGCGGCTGCATCACGCAATCGCGGGTCGAGCGCGCGGAGCACTGGGAGTACCGTGCGCAGAACCAGCGGCATCGCGACGAGCGCCTGACCAATCGGGACGATGAGCCATGAACCACGCAGGTCCACTGGGCCGCGGGCGCTCGTGATCAGCAGGCCCAATCCGAGGGTGACCGCACTCGTGCCGAGTGGCAGCATCAGGGCGGAATCAAGCAGCTCGTGGCCACGTCGCGTGTATGCAACTGCGCACGCGGCAAGCCCCCCGATGCCCACAGACACCACAACAGCTGGCACTGCATAGGTCAACGATGTCGAGATCGACTCCCACGCTGAGACATCCCGCGACGTAGGGCCGCTGACGGAGACGGCACACCACCAATCCAAGCCCCAACGATCACCAACACGAAGCGAACTCACGAGCAATGCAAGCAAGGGCAAAGCCACAAGGACACCCAAAATCACAGTGGCCCCAACGAGTATTCGCTCTGCGCCAGACCGAGGAACAACAGTGGCACTTCGACGGATTCGATGACGAACGCCGCGGATCCGTTGAGTGCGACCAGAAGCGACCAGGACCACGAGTACGGCGACAATCTGCAACAGACAGAGTGCCGCCGCTCCCGGTAGGTCGAACAGGCTGACGGCACGCCGATAGATCTCAACTTCCAGCGTGGAACTGGTCGGGCCACCGAGGATCAGCACAACCCCAAAACTTGTGAAAGTGAATAGGAATACCAACGACGTCGCGGCCAGCACAGCTGAACGCAGAAGCGGCCAGGTGATGGTTCGCCAGACGTCGTAAGGTGCGGCACCAAGGGTGCGCGCGGCTTGCGCATAGCGCTCATCTACCTGTGCCCAATGACTGCCGACGAGCCGCACGACAACCGCCAAGTTGAAGAAGATGTGTGCCAAGACGATTGCGCCCAACGTACCTAGCCAGGACGGGGGCAGCACACCCCGGAAGGCTGCCCCAACAACCACAGTCGGAAGCACGAACGGAACCGTGATGAGCGCGAGCAGCCAACGCCGCCCCCGAAAGTGCAGTCGGTAGAGGGCATATGACGCTGGAAGCCCGATCACGACAGTCAACGTCGTGCTCAGCACAGCCTGCTCCAGCGTGAAGGCAACCACATGCCACGTGGTCATCGACGTGAGCGCGGAACGCCCGTCAGCCGAGAAGCCTCGGACAAGGACATTGAGCAGTGGCCAGACGAAGAACAGCGCTAGAAACATCATCGGCACAGTGCCGAACCACCACGCAGACGGTGGGCGCACAAGCAGCCGATCGTCGCCTCTGATCACTTGCGCGGTCGGGCTGACTCGCTCGGTTGAACTGGTCGGGACGGTTGGGCTCGAGGAAGGTGCTGGACTCAGCGCAACGTCACCTGATCCCATGCGTCGATCCAGGCAGAACGATTGTGATCAACCACAGCCGGATCCATTGTCAGCGGCCTTGTCGGCTTAGCGGCGAACCGCACAAACACATCAGGAAGTGGCGTGCTAACGATTGCCGGGAAGACGAACATCGACAACGGAACATCGGCCTGGAACTGCGGTGAGAGCAGCCAGTCGACAACCGTGCGAGCCGCCGCCTGGTTCTTGGTCCCTGCAAGCACGCCCGCATACTCCACTTGTCGAAAGCAGCCATCGGTGAGAACTGAGGTGGAAGGCTTGAGCGGCTTTGGCGCGGCCGCATAGACGATCTCCGCTGGCGGACTCGATGCGTACGAGACCACCATCGGTCGAGATCCCTTGCCACCAGAGGTGAATTGACCTTCGTACGCCGAGGTCCAGTCGTTCTCCACTAGCACGTCATTGGCACGCAGTGATCGCCAATAGTCCTGATAGCCAGCCGCACCGAAGCGTGCGACCGTGGCGAGCAGGAAGGCCAAACCAGGTGAGGAGGTCGCCGGGTTCTCGACAACGAGTAGCCCCTTGTAACGCGGATTAGCCAGTTCAGCGAGCGATGTCGGCTCGGGCAGGTTGTGCGCGGCGAACCACTCGTCGTCCAGGTTCACGCACACATCGCCGTAGTCGATCGGCGTCACCACACCCCCTGTGCCAATCTTCAACGCTGGTGACTCCCCCGCTGCAGCCGGCGACTCGTAGGGCTCGAAGACTCCAGCCTGCACGGCACGGGAAAGCAACGTGTTGTCGACGCCGAACAGAACATCACCCTCGGGGTTTCCAGCGGTTAGGGCGGCCCGATTGACCACGTCACCTGCATCACCAGTTGCCGCAATCTTGATGGTTATTCCGGTTCGCTCAGCGAACTCACTGAGCAGCGATTCGGTCACCGCGAAGGCATCGTGGGTAACGAGTGTGATCGTGACCGTAGTCGGTCCCGCCGGTACCGCTGCCGCTGTCCCAGTGCCACCAGTGCCACCAGTGCCACCGCTGCCACACGCTGCGGAAAAGCCGGACGCGGTAACCAGCGCTAAGGCCACTAGGAGAACGCGTGATCGATTGAATACATACAAGTGAAGCCATCCCTCCGCCGGCATTACCCGGATCAGGTTCCAGGGTCGGTGACGGCGGTCACCCTCTCAGCCCGGCGTTCCTCGAGCTCCCCTTGTGTTCAGTTATTAGTGCGAGTCTACGCAACGCACCGGCGCGGTCGCAGCCGGCCAGTAATCAGGCGTCTTTGCTTCGGGCAGCCTCGCGTTCGGCGCGGGCTTTGGCCACGAATGCGTATTGGTTGACATAGACCAGATCGCCGAGTTCCACGATCGCATCGCGGATCACCTGCACCATGTGGTCCGCTGACATCGATCGCGCATCTACCCGCAGACGCTCAGAAATCCGAACCGTGGCCCGTTGGCGACCGAATCCGATGTCTGAGTAGTTGGTCGAAACGGCGTGCACCGCAACATCAGGGCTGCCCTGCAATAAGGGAACGAGCACTCGAGTGTGCAGACGATAAAGCTTTCCGTGTTCTGGCCCTCGCGTGCCCTCGGGATAGATCCCGACCTTGTTCCCGTCTGCCAGTGTCGACTTCGCCATCTCCAGGGCCCAATCGGTCGCCGCCTCGTCACCCCGCCGCAACGGAATCTGGCCCATGAACCGGAAGAACGGAGCAAGCCGGTCCTCAAACCACTCGGACTTGGTGAATGCAGTGACCCGCCAGCCGGTCTTGAGCACAACGACGATCGGATCAAACGTCGATAGGTGATTGCCGACCAGGATGGCCGCACCTGGGGCAACGTTGTCGGCGCCAGTGAGGTCAACGCTCACCCGCGCGCGCAAAGCATTAAGGGCCATGACCGAAGCCGCATACGTCCGCGCCCGACCGGGGCGTCCAATGTTGACGTTGGGATACATGGCCCGACCTCGAGCCAACAATGCGTCGTACAGATCGGGCTCGACAGTCATAGCCCCATCCTTGCGCATGCCTTGCCTCTACACGACGCCAAGCGACGGAATAGCTACGAGTGCCCCTCAAGGACGGCCACCGTGGAGCCCCACTTCGCGAAACGCACACAACGGGTTTGGTTGGAGGCGACAATGCTCGAATGGTCGGAAACATAGAACATGCTCCCGTCGCGCTCTGGACCGCTGACGCCCTTCGTCGTGAGAGCAAGGGGCAGGAATGGCTGGAGTTCCTTAGGGTTCGGGCCATGTCCGGCGGGATTTACGTGTTGGAAGCCGGCGCCGCCGACCTGCAAACGCCGCATACCGAGGACGAGGTCTACGTGGTTCTTAGCGGCCACTGCCGCTTCGCAGCCAACGAGCAGGTGTTAGAGGTGGGCCCGGGTGACACGTTGTTCGTTGCCGCGAATCTCGAACACCGCTTCATCGACATCGACGAGCGAGTCGAGTTCCTCGTCTTCTTCGCACCCGCAGAGGGAACTGTCAGCGTGCAGTAGCGCTCATGGCCGCGCGAGTAGATCGTCGATGAACATCGAAAGAGAGTCGGCGAAAACGCGCGGGCTGGTGGCGATTGTCGCTGAATGCGTATAGCCGCGCAGTAGCTCGCGCAGTAGAGGCGCGTCCGCATCACCGTCAATGACTCGGACGATGTCACGCAACGCATCGGCGCCACGCGCGTATTCGCGAATCCAGGGTTCACAGTCGGCGATCAAGACGGGATTGTTCGAGTCAGGTCGCAAAAGCCACGCCGCTGTCGAGGTAATCAAGTCGGCAAAGTCCAGCAGGACCGTACGAGCCCCAACTCGATCGCCAGACTCGAGGCGGAACCACCCCTTCGCCAACACCGACGTCAAAGTTGGAGCATCGTCTACGGCTAGGCATGACACCAGCACGTTCTCCGCAAACCGCGCGAAAGCCTCGTGATCAAGGGGGCCAGCCACCTCGCGGATCGCACGTAGCCAACTCACATCTGGGTCATACCCCTCTGGGTCGCGCAAGTAGTCGCCGATCGTCGCGAACGCGATCTTGGAAGCCTCAGCACGATCCATTCCATTGGCGAGCAATCCCGCGCTTAGCCGATAAAGGTGACGATCTCGCCCGCGCAGTGGGCCGACATGCAACTCCCCCACCATCGCGACGTCATTGACTGGGTAGTTGTCCCAGAACAAGGGTGGGCGCCAAGTCGAGCGAATGAATGTTGCTGCGTCGAGTAGATCAAGTCGTTGCGAACAGATGTCGCGGCCGGTCCAGAACAGATCGATTCGAGGATGTAATGCCCGGCCGAGTTCGACCAGATACGGCTCGTCGCCCATCCCGTGATAAACCAAGGGGCACAAGGCAAGTGCGACGGCAGGATCGAGCGCCCAAAGCCGACGGCCAACCTCTGATGCCAACGCGGCATGCGCCTGAGCCATCGACCTGAATGCAGCCTGATCATCGGCATAGTGGAATTGCTCGGGAATATCGTCGAGCAGCAATCCAAATCGGCGCACACCGACTGCATAGAACTGTTGCAGTCTCTTGATGAGCAGATCCACCTCAGCTGAATCTGAGTAGTGAATGCTCAAACCTGGTGACACACAGCATGCAACCTCAACGCCAGCAGCCGCACCGCGAGCCACGATCTCACCAATCCGATTCAGCGAGACGTCGTCAAGAGCTTCGCGCCAATCCCAGCGTTGGCTCGCGTCATCCTTGGGCGCGAGAAGCAACATGTTGAAATCGTGATCGGCGAGAAAGTCGACCATGTCGAGACGCTGCGCGTGCGACCAGGGCGGGCCGTAAAAACCTTCAAGCACACCGCGTTGCGCGAACTTTGGCACCTGCGTCTCTGGGGAGTCCCAACTGCCGTGACGAAGGGCTCGCGCCACCGCGTTGAGCCCAAGACGTCGACCTTGTGCGGACGCCGCCGTTAGTTGCAACCGAGACGATGATCCATCAGCCGAATCAAGCCGGAATCGCGCATCGCGTTGGGCCTGGGTGAATCCGTCGAGCCCAACCACGGTGAGTTCGGCCGCGTTGATCCTCACAGTGACCACTACATCTGCCGAGGCCACGTCAACCACGGGTATCAGGCCAGCGCGAGATGCCCAACCGCGGAGGTCGTCATCCCAATCGCTGCCCACGAGCGCGATCTTCTGTGTCACAGGGACCTCACTTTGCCTTGGTAGCGCGAGATAAGGGTTGCATTGATCTCGTCGCCACCCACCGTATTGCTACTGGCGAAAACTTCTGGGTCGATCCCACGATCCACCAGCACCGCGATGACTTCCGCGATCAATGCCTGCAGAAGTGCCGAGCCGATCACCGTGCTCGTCGGGCCGACCTGCCGGTCACTCCCGGCAATCGGCGTGCCCGCATCACCAACGACCCCATGATTGTCGAGAACGACATCAGCGACCTCATGTAGGCGTGGCACTGCACTCGCGCGGGCCGATGACGACGTGGCGTGCCTCAGACTCGTGAGTGCGATCACCAAAATGTCGTGGGCGCGCGCCCACTGTGCGAGTTCGACACTTGCTGCGTTGCCACCAGAGTTCGATGCCACGATCAGAACGTCGCCTGCTTGCATTGGATGGCCAGCGATGATGTCGTCGACCAGCCCCGCGCGCCGCTCAACTGAGGTGCTGCCCGACGCTGATTCATGCAACATGAGTTCACCGATGAGGATCGGATCGACCCGTGCCAAACCGCCCGCGCGATAGAAGATCTCCGCCGCGAGGAGATGCGAATGACCGGTGCCAAAGGTGTGAATCATCGCCCCGCGTTCGAGCCGATCGGCGATGTGGCTCGCAGCACGCGTGATGGCGTCAAACTCGGCGCCCACGGCCTGGCCAAGAAGTCCGGCCGTGCTGCTGAGGTAAGCAGCGGCAGCAGAGCCTGGCTGACGATCATGAATCGCCCTGTTCTGCCCTGACGAAGTAGCGAGGATGAACGGCGAGTACACGCCAGCATCAGGATCCGACGCGAGGGCGCAGGCACCATCCAACGGAGTCGCTACGGCAACCTCGACGCGCAGGCTCGGCTGCGTTGACTCAAGAATCTCGATGAGGGCAATCGCCAACGGTGACGAGGTCGCCACCGCACGGCCCATCAGGACCACTCCACAACTTCCTGAGTTCGGTAAGGCCGTGAGGCAGGACTCAACACAGCTAGCTAGTTCGACGGCCGCGGCGGTGACGATCGACAGGGCCACGGCATCGCCGGCGGTGGCGCACTCGAAGACGCTTACTGCGAAATCAGCGACAGCAGAGACTGGTCGCTCGTGATTGTGCACTCGAACCGCGAGATCGTCTGCGCTCGTGTCGAATCGGATGAGCGCAGCATCGAGCAACGACGTAGCTGGCCCGCGGCTATCGTGACTCTTGATGGCGTGGGCAAGCCCTTCGCGCCCGATCCACAACGTGCCGCCCTCATCGCCGATCAGGTACCCAGCGCCGCTCGTGCGATGCCATCTACCAGTTGCACTATCGAGGGCGAGGCAGCCAACTCCAGTGCCAATGACCAGGACGATCCCAGACGTGCCAGCGAACGCGGCACGATGCGCGGTGACCGCGTCGTCCATGAGCCACACCTCAGCCGCGCCTGTGCCTACCGAAAGGCCGTCGGCTAGCGCAGTGATCCTTGCGGGTTCGGCAGGCAGTGCAGTCAATCCGGCCACCAAACGCTGCACGGCGGGACGCTCGGCCAATTCCCACGCAAGCATGATCGATGCCTTAAGCCGATGCTCGAGGTCGACTCCGTGGCTGACACCGGCGACGTCGATAACCGGTGCGCTTTGTTCACCGGTTATCCGCAGTCGAATCTGTGACTGCCCCCCGTCGATACCGACTCCGACACGGCTCAGTGCTGCAGGATCCTCGCTCATGCCGCACCGCCGCTCGTTAGGGTGTTTTCATGGAAGGGAGTGCGATGCTGCTGCGGCCCGCTCGACCCGCCGACCAAGACGCACTCTACGAGGTTGCGCTGCGAACTGGCGACGGCGGCGCTGATGGCACCGACCTTTTCGACGACAGTCGCATTCTCGGTGACGTCTACGTCGGCCCGTACCTTAATCTTGAACCGAGGCTGGCGTTCACTCTCGACATCGAGGGGCCAGCGGGCTATCTGCTGGCCGCACTCGATACGCCGGACTTCGAGAACCGTTGCTCACGTAGTTGGTGGCCCATACTCCGCGAGCGATATCCCTTGACAGCAAAGCGTCGGGCGACCGACGCCGAACTCGTGTCCTTGATCCACCAGCCACCCACACGCCCCGCGGATCTCGTCTCGGCGTACCCATCGCATCTGCACATTGATCTTTTGCCTCGAGTGCAGGGCCAAGGGTACGGCCCGCGCATGCTGGCCACTATGTTGACGGTGCTTGCCGATGCCGGATCAAGCGGAGTTCACCTCGGCGTTGCCCCTGGAAACTCCAGAGCGCAGAGGGTATATCGAGCGCTCGGTTTTGACGATTGGCAGCTGCTCGACGACGAACTCGTCATGGTGCGTGCACTCCCTTGATGGCAGGAATTCACAGACTGATGGAACCAGTCCTCTGCCTGTGTACCGTGGACACATGAGCATCAGTGAGTCCGGCCTGCGCGAGTCAGCACCGAACCACACCTTCACTGGCGACGGCCACACGCGCGGGCTCGCGCACGGCGAGACCTTGCGCGATCAGATCCGTAATGTCACTGAGGCGTTGGTCGAAGACATGGGCGGCACGGCCGAAGTCGACCGCTTCCTACATGAGACCAACTTCGTACCGATGCTCGCGACTTCGGCCCCCGATCTCCTGGCTGAGGTACGCGGCATAGCGACGGGGAGCGGAATCGCACTGCCGCACGTACTAGCTCACAACCTGATGGACGAGCACTGGTGGTGGTCGCAGACAAGCGGCCGGCGCGAGGCCTGCAGCGTGCTCGCAGTGCCGGGTTCGCCCGCCTTACTGGGTCAGACCATGGATCTGCCGACCTATATGGATGGCAGCCAGGCGCTGATTCGCAATGAGTACCCCGACGGCTCAAGCGTCGCAGTACTCACCTCAGCGGGCCTGATTGGATTGTGTGGGGCTAACTCGCGCGGGGTCGGCGTCTGCGTCAACGCGCTGTCCACCCTCAGGCACTCACCATCCGGCCTGCCTGTCGCCTTCGTTCTCCGACTCGCACTGACGGCTGATAGCGCCTCTGCAGCAGTAACTTTCATCAAGAATGTTTCGCACGCATCAGGCCAGCACTACGCGATTCTCGCGCGAGACTTAGAGGGTGAGAGCAACGCCGCAAGCCTAGAGTGTTCTGCTGGCGGGGCGGTACCCAGCGCCGACACTTCGTCCACATTTGGCCACGCGAATCACCCCCTAGCCACCATCGACATCAGCGATGCACTTCCGGTGGTCGGCTCTACAAGTACCCAGCGTCAGCAGATCCTCGATACCCGCGGCAACGAGGTCAGCACAGTCGACCAACTTCAATCCCTACTCACCGAGCGAACCGGGCCCATCTGCGTCGAGCGCGCTGACTCGGGTGACTGGTTCACCTTTGGTGCACTCGCGATGCAATTCGATGACACCGTAAACATCCGTTACACCCTGGGCCCACCTACCGAACAGAGCTGGAACGAACTCACCCTGTAGTAGTCAGATCGCATTCGGCTAAGCCATACCCGGTGCGATCAGGGAGAGTTCGGCGGCGGGGCCCCCGGCCCGACTCCAACTCCAGGTGGTCCATCCCCCGGCCCACCTGGTCCACTTGGTCCACCCGGTCCATCTGCTGCCAACAGCTGGAAAGTCAAGATTCCCAAGGCAAACAGGCCGACGACGCTTACCGGCGCCACCCAGCCGGGCAGTTGCTTGACCAGCCACGTTGCGAGGACGGCAATGACACCGAGTGCTGGGAGATAGAAGCGGATCAGGTGCAGGCCGCCGCTCCGATCGCCAGCACCCATCCGCGCGGTCCAGTCGTACGCCAGATACATGCCCCAGAGCCCGAACCACGCAGCAGCCATCGCCAGTCCGAGAGCAGCATCGCGGCGCACAATGCCCGATAGCTCGACCGACGGATCATTTCGGCGCCGTGCAAAACGGCCCAGCATCCAGATCAACGCCGCCAGCGCAAGAACGACCATCGGCGCACTACGCACCAGCAACAACGGCATGATCGTCAGGTTGGGAATCACCGACCCAAGACTGAAGGTGACGACTCCCGTGGAGTAGCCGGTGGAGAACGGGTTGCCATAGAACGTCTGGTTGAACCACAGGACGAATCCAGCGAGCACCGCGACCGAGCCGAACCACCAGGGCCACGATGTTCGCGGGAGCCCGCATCTCCTCGCGCTCAGAAGCATTGCGACTAGCGCGACAACGAGGAAGACGGCGTTGGTGTATCGAATCGCGACCGCTGTCTCAAGCGCTATAAGACCCAAGAGCCCGGTCGCAATTCGGGCCCGCGACGATCGATCGACCGATAACGCCGTCCACATCAACGCACCAACGCCAGCCGCGATGAGTGACGCGTCGGTGAACGTCGGCATGGTGGAGC
>CAIXFH010000221.1 GCA_903918645.1 uncultured Actinomycetes bacterium
CTCGACGCCGACCAAATTGGTCACGCTCTTGGCATCGCCGAGTACCACGCACCGATTGCACTGATGCCCCGCGCAGTTGGCGACCCAGCAATGACCAAGGACACCTGCGGCTGGGGCGCAATGAATGGCACCACCAGTGCACTGCTCGCGCGTCGCGGATTTACCGGGCTGACCAGCGAGTTCATGCTGACACAACGCGACCTGCAATTAGGGAATCAGTGGGGACTGCTCGATCTCTACATCAAGCCCTACCCCTGCTGCCGGTGGAGCCAGCCGGCGATCGACGCAGCCCGAGGTCTCAGCACCTCGCTCACACACCCCGATCAGATCGAGCACGTAGTGGTTCGGACATTCGCGGCAGCAGATCTGCTCTCTCGTCGCCGTCCCACCAATACGGAGGAGATGCAGTACAGCCTCCTTTGGCCGGTTGCCACCGCCCTCGCGCGCGGTACCTTTGGTGTCCCCGAGGTGCTGGCTGGTTTTGATGACCCCGCTGTCCATCAACTTGCCGAACGCATCGAAATCGTCGTCGCCCCGGAACTCACGGCGCTGTTTCCAGCGCAGCGGGTCACGATCGTCGAGCTCCACCTAATCGATGGCACGACGTTGAGTTCTGGTCCCGTCGAAGCAGAGGGCGAGCCGGGCACGACTGGCTGGGAGCAGGTCATCCTCAATAAGGCCACGCTGCACTTGGCACCGAATGGAGCCGCCTGTGCTGACGACCCCGTGGTCCCGAGTGACCGGCTTGCAACTGCAGATGAAACCACGCTCGTTTCGCTATTAACTTATGGCCTAGAGGCCACACCCCCTGCACGAGGAGCGCTCTAACGTCGCCGCACACGGACCACGTGCAAACAGAGCACCTCGAACAATTTGAGGCACTGATTCCGACAGGTCGAGGAGGCTCGCGACTTGCTGCCCGAAGGACTCACAGCCGACGAGCACGACCTCGATGGCCTGGTCAGTGCCGTGCTTGAGGTGCTGGGCTAGGCGGTTGGATTTTCGAGGTGCGCGGCTCGTTCGACGCGCCGCACAATTGGCAGTGCGGTTACGAGCACCAGCCCAACGATGGCGGCGGAGATGTAGAAGACCGTCCGCACTCCCAATGGATCGGCGAGCACAGAGCCGAGAGCTGCTCCAATCGTGATTGCCATCACCGCGATCATCCGGCCCGAGATACCAACGCGCGCCTGAAGCCGATCGGGCACGCCTTTCTGGCGCTCGCCAATGACGACAGAGAGAATCGTGTAATCCGTCAATGAGCGCACCGCGTTGCTGATCAGCGCAACGACGAAACCCGGCGCGAGACCCGTGGCAAAGATGGCGATTGAACTGACCGCGGTCGCCACCGTCGTCAAGCGTGCCGCCCCAAAGCGCGGCAGAAACCGACCAAGCAGCGTGGGCACGAGCAGACCCATCGCGGCCCCGGCTGCGAGCACAATGCCGGATGGTGTCGAGCCCAGCCCAAGCACGGTGTGGAGCAGTGGCACGATCAAAGCGGCAGACATTGCGGCACCGAGGTTCCAGGCGATGCTGACACCCGTGTAGGCCCGCACGCGTGGCGATTGGATAATCACCGCGAGCCCTTCTTTCATCATCGCCCACGCCGGCTCGTGCCCACGGTGATCGTCGGCATCGAGCGAGCGTTTGATCGACAAAATCATCGTGACGGCGACCGCGAACATGATCGCCTCGGCCACCAGCGCAAAGGCGGCGCCAATCAGGC
>CAIXFH010000222.1 GCA_903918645.1 uncultured Actinomycetes bacterium
AGTAGTTGCCCTCGTAGGGATAGGCGCGTCCGCGGTCGAGCTCGAGAATCCATTGCGCGACGTTGTCGAGGAAGTAGCGGTCGTGCGTGATCGCACTGATCGTGCCGGGGTACTTCTCGAGGTGCTGCTCGAGCCAGTTGACACTCTCGGCGTCGAGGTGGTTGGTCGGCTCGTCGAGAAGTAGCAGATCGGGTTGCTGCAACAGAAGTTTGCACAGTGCAACGCGTCGCTTCTCACCACCGGAAAGCAGCGAAACATCCGCGTCGGGCGGCGGGCAACGAAGAGCATCCATCGCCTGGTCGAGCTGCGAATCGAGATCCCACGCGTTGAGGTGATCGATCTCGTCCTGGAGTTTGCCCATTTCGCTCAGGAGCTTGTCGTAGTCGGCTTCAGGGTTTGCCAACTCGTTGGAGATGTCGTTGAAACGAGTGAGTTTGGCCATGGTCTCGGCCACACCATCTTGCACGTTCTGGAGCACATTCTTGGACTCGTCCAGCTTGGGTTCCTGAGACAACAGGCCCACTGTGTACCCGGGGCTCAAGATCGCGTCGCCGTTGGAGGCAGTGTCGATTCCCGCCATGATCTTCAGCAGTGACGACTTACCAGCGCCGTTCGGCCCCACCACGCCGATCTTGGCGCCGGGCAGGAACGAGAGGGTGACGTCGTCGAGAACGACCTTGTCGCCGTGCGCTTTGCGCGCCTTACGAAGGGAGTAAATGTATTCGGCCATGGGCCCAGCCTAGAGGGTCGGTCAGGCGGCGGGTTCCCCGCCAACCTCAGGGGCCGGCCACTCCGATCCCAGGGCGCCGAGCGGCGCGATCCCATCCCGGACATCAGTCTCGATACCGAGGCCGACGAGGTCGGCGGTCTGGGATCCCCGCGGGTTTCGTGCGAACTGCGCCACCCCGGAGGACAAGTCGTGGCCCACTGTTTCAGCCTCGACTTCAATGACCGACACAGTGCGTCCGTCGCGCTCGTACTCGCGTTGATGCAACTTGCCGACGACCACAACCGGGTGCCCTTGCTGCACGCTCGCTGCTACGTTCTCAGCCAGCCGCCGCCAGGCAACGACGTCGACGTAGGTGGTGCGTTCGGCCCATGTGGACGTGCGCTTGTCGAAGTAGCGATGTGGCACTGCGATTCGAAAACCCGCGACCGCACCGCCCTTGGTCTCGCGAAGGACTACGGCCTTCACCACATTCCCACCGAGAGTGACACTTGAGTGCACGAGACAACCTCCTGCTGCGCTGTGGCCTGGTATGTCCAGCCCAACGCGGCCGACTGTCGACCACGCGGCCACTGACATCTCTGCACAGCCGCGATCGCTGTGCGCTGCCAGCCGTCTTCGACTGAGCCTGTGGACAAAAGCGACGATCCCTGCACCCTTGTTTCTGGGCGATGCAACTGATATACCTACCGCATCTTTCCTGGCACTGTCTTACCCACAAGCACTGTCCCCTAACAAGCACTGTCCCCCCAAGAAGCACTGTCACCACCGACAAGGAGTGCGCATGAGCCAGACCGACACAGAGTCGCCCCGCCACCACAGGTTGCAGCGCGGCGTCCTTTCCGTACCGAATGGAATTGCCCTCGCAGCAGCGGCGATGGCGCCAGTCTTGGCCGTGGTGCTCAACGCCCCAGCCGCAGGCTTGGTGGCTGGTGCAGCGCTGCCGCTGTCCTTCCTCATCGCCTTCATCGCCTGCGCGTTCGTCGGGAACACGGTCGTGCAGTTCTCCAAGAAGCTGCCCTCGGCCGGCTCGTTCTACACCTTCAACTCGCAGGGTCTTGGCCCCGCTGCTGGCTTCTTCACCGGCTGGCTCTTCTGGATCGGCTACGCGGTGCTGGCTCCTGGCCTGTTTACCGCGTTCGGCTCATTCGTCCATGACTACTTCCTGATGACGTTCAACACCGATGTGCCGTGGTGGATCTTCAGTCTCATGGGCATGGTCGTTGTCTTCGGCCTGTCAGTTCGCAGCATCCGGGCGTCAGTGCGCGTAGATCTACTGTTGCTCGCTATCGAGGTCGCGATCTTCCTCGTCTTGGCCATCTTCGCAATTGCCCAGGCTGGCCCGGGTAACACCGCCGCCGTCTTCTCCCCGTCGTCGTCACCCACCGGAATCTCCGGTGTGGGCCTCGGCGTCGTGTTCGGCATCTTGTCCTTCATCGGCTTCGACGCAGCGGCAACCCTCGGTGAAGAAACGCGCGACCCTCGTCGCAGCGTGCCGCGTGCCGTTGCTGGCGCACTGGCCGCAGTCGGAATCTTCTACGTCTTCGAGATGTACGCTCTCGCAGCCGGTTACGGCCTCAACGACCCGGCCAAGCTCGAGGCATTCCTCAAGGACCCCAACCCGTTCGTGACCTTGAGCGAGCAGGCCACCCCATGGCTGACCCAGCCAGTCGAACTCGCCGCAATCGCCGGCTTGTTCAGTTGCTTCCTGGCAATCGTCAACACCACAGTGCGTGTGATGTTCGCGATGGGTCGCGACCAGGTACTGCCCCAGTCGCTCGGCCAGGTACACAAGAGCTGGCACTCGCCCTTCCGCGCCATCGTGGTCCAGACCATCTTCACGGTCGTGATCGGACTAAGCGTGGGCGCGTGGCTTGGCCCAGGACCAACCGGGGCATACGGCTTCACTGGGGTAATCGGCACAGTCGCGATCGTGCTGGTTTACCTCCTGAGCAACGTCGCGCTGATCCGCTACTTCTGGAAGTCCAGTGAGCGCAGTTTCGTCAAGCACATCCTGCTCCCGACTCTGGGGGTCATCGCACTGCTCTATCCGCTGTATGCGGTGGCGCAGCCAGGCCAGTCGTACCCGTACAACCTGGTCTTGTGGATCGTGCTGATCTGGATTGCCCTCGGCCTCGCACTCTTCCTGCGCTACAAGGCGGTTAGCCCAGCGAAGATCGCAGCACTGGGCTCGTTCCTTGCTGAGGACGACATCCCGCTCGAGGATCAGCCAGAGGCCCTGCTTGCGGCGCGCATCAGTTCGCTGCAGGCACCTCCGGTCGAGGATCTCCCAGCCCCGAAGCAGGATGGCGACGGCAGCGCGTGATTGAAGTACACGGTAAATCGGTCTACACCGAGCTCGAGGAATTAGTCGAGCCCGGCCACACCGCTCTGATAGTCGTCGACATGCAGCACGACTTCCTCGACGCCGATGGATTGTTCGGCCGGCTCGGGATTGACCTCAGCATGTACGACACGATGCGCCCGCGGCTAGCACAATTGCTAGCCGCGGCGCATCGCGCCGGTGTCACCGTCATCCACTTGCAGAACACTGCCCTGGCCGACGGTGCGAGCGACTCACCGTCGCAAATCAGATTCAACCTGCGCATGCACAGCACAGCCCGAGCCGACGGACCGCCGCTGCAGTACACCGTGCCGGGCACGGTGGGTCACGACTTCGTACCTGACCTCGCGCCAGCCGAGGGCGACCTCATCGTTCGCAAATACCGGTCCAGCGGCTTCTGGGGTACCAACCTCGACCTGCTGCTCCGCAGTAACGGGATCGAGACCGTCATCATGTCCGGCTGCACCACCGAAGGCTGCGTCGAGTCGACTGCGCGCGACGCGATGTTCAATAACTACTACGTGGTGATCGCAACCGATTGCGTAGCCAGCGACCATAAGGATCAACACGATGCGGCGATGCTGCTGATGGAGCACCGCTTCGACCTCGCCGACTCCGACAGCATCGCTGCGTGCTGGACTCAGTCTGGTGATGTCGCGTGAGCGATCCAGCAGGTCGCCTCGTCGGACGTATCGCCCTCGTCACTGGTGCAGCCTCCGGCATTGGCGCAGGCATCGCAGTTGCCTTCGCTGCCGAAGGCGCCGATCTCGTCGTCGTGGATGTCTGTGATCCGGCTGACGCAGCAAAGGTAATGGACGCCATCACTGCACTCGGACGTGATTCGATCTTCATCCAGACCGACGTCAGCGATGAAGAGTCGGTCAAGGCCATGACCGAACGAGCGCTCGCGTACTTCGGCAGAGTCGACGTGCTCGTCAACAATGCCGGCATCTTCACCGAGTCACTGCTCGAGAATCTGTCGGTGGCCGACTGGGATCGAGTACTCGGGGTCAACCTGCGCGGCACATTCTTATGCTCGCGCTACCTCATCGGGCAGATGCTCGAACGCGGTTCTGGCCGGATCATCAATATCGCCTCACAACTCGGGCAGATCGGCGGCACCTATGTCCCGCATTACTGTGCGAGCAAGGCTGGCATCATCGGTCTCACCAAAGCCATGGCTCGCGAGGTCGCCACAAGAGGCGTCCTAGTGAATGCGATCGCCCCAGGCCCCATCCAAACCCCACTTCTCGACAGCGAGACCGAGGAATGGCGAAGTGCCAAACTTGCCGAACTTCCCATCGGCCGATTCGGCGAAGTGTCCGAGGTAACCCCGACTGCGATTATGTTGGCCTCAGACGATGGCTCCTATTACGTCGGTCAGACGCTCGGTCCCAACGGTGGCGACGTGATGCTCTAGGCCGTTCGCCTAGAGCAAGAGAGGAAAAGACCATGAACCACCGCGAGGTTGTCGACCTAGCGCGCGCCTCGGGAGTCACCCTGATTCGCTTCGAGTACTGCGATGTCAGCGGGGTGGCCCGCAGCAAGGCGATCCATGTCGATTCGCTCGATAACAAACTCGTCGAGGGAGTGAACCTCACCCGGGCGCAGATGTCGATCAACATGCTCGAGCAGGTCATCCCCATCGAAGGCATGGAACCCGTGGGCGAGATCAGGCTGGTGCCCGATACCAATACGTTCACCGTGCTGCCTTGGGCACCGCGTCACGCCAGCGTCCTATGCGACCAACTCGACCATGACCGCACCGATTGGGGCGCCTGCCCCCGCACCTACTTGAAGAACATCATTGCTCGCGCCGCCGCAATGGGCATCGTGGTCATGGCCAGCTTCGAGAACGAGTATTACCTCGCTCGCGATGTCGATGGACGATACGAGCCATTCGACCTCACCGACCACGCACCCGTTTACAGCCCCATCGGCCACGATCTCAACGCCGACTTGATGATCGAGATGGTTGATGCGCTTTCCGCCCAAGGCATGATCCCCGAGCAGGCGATCAATGAGTACGGCGCCGGCCAGCAAGAAATCTCGATCAAGTACACCGATGCCCTTGGCGCTGCCGATAACCAGATGAAGTTCCGTGACACGATCCGCGGAGTCGCACTGCGACAAGGCCTTCTGGCATCTTTCGCACCTAAGCCGTACCCCGATCAGATCGGCAGCGGTGCCCACATCCACTTCAGCTTGTGGGACCTCGAAGGACGCAGCGCGCTCTACGACCCAGCAGCCGACCGCGGGCTTTCGGCACTCGGCCGGCACTTCATCGCCGGTGTCGCCGAACACCTTCCCGCGCTAGTAGCCATGACGGCGCCGAGCTATAACTCCTACCGCCGACTCCAGCCCAGTGCATGGGCGTCAAACACCACCGCGTGGGGCTTCGACAACAAGGAGTGCGCACTTCGCGTCGCCTCGCCGTTCTATCACCGCGAAGAAGCCACGTACAACATTGAATTCAAGCCCTCCGACGCCAGCGCGAATCCCTACCTTGCGTTGGGCGCGTTGATCGCTGCTGGCCTCGACGGTGTTGAGCGAGCGCTCGATCCGGGTGAGCCCGCACAGCACGATCCTGCGCAGTTGACTCCGGCCGAGTGGGAGCGAAGCAAGATTCGCGCGCTCCCGAGCTCGATGCATGCTGCCCTCGATGAACTCGAGAAGAGCCCGGTGCTCTTGGCGTCGATGAACGACCTTCTTAGACGCTGCTACTTGGCGGTACGTCGTTCGGAAGCTGTCACCTTCGAGAGCAACGACGAAGAGTTCGAGATCCGCAACCACTTCTACCGGTTCTGAGGTGGCTCCCCCGATGGATCTGTCGTCGATCGGTGTCGTCGACAACCACTGCCACGCACTCGATGCCGATCAGTCATCCGGTGGAGTAGCTGCTTGGCGTACCAGGTTTACCGAGTCTCCGCACGAGACGATGCAGACCACCCAGGTTGCCGACACCGCGTTCTACCGCCGGCTCATGCGCTCGCTCGCCAGCTACCTGGGGTTGCCACCTGAAAGTGAGGAACAGGCGATTCTTGATGCAAGAGAGCAACTTTCGACCGAGCAGCTTGCGTCGGGCATGTACTCCGACGCCAACATCGCAGGTGTCGTGGTTGACACCGGATACCCGCCACCCGATCGCGCTCTTGCACGCGCGACCTTCGATTCAGCGGTCGGCACACCGCGCGTTGATCTGCTGCGCTTGGAGTTGCTCTTCCAGGATCTGATCGCGACACATGGTCGTTACGACGACGTGGTCGACGATCTCGACAGCCGGCTGAGTGATGTTCGAGCCGCTGGGTTTGCCGGCTTCAAGAGCATCGCGGGTTACCGCACAGGTCTGAGTATCGATCGCTGGCAGCGCACCGACGTCGATGACGCATTCGTGTCAGCCCGTGCCGACGTCGCAGCCAAGGGATCGGTCCGACTCGGCTACAAGCCACTGCTCGACTCTTTGTTGCACGTCTGCCTCGCACGCGCCGCCGAACAGCAACTGCCGGTGCAGTTCCACATCGGATACGGCGACCCTGACGTAGATCTACGTAAGGCGTCACCACTTGAACTCCGCAACATCTTCGAAGATCCCGCGTACCGCGCAGTACCGATCGTCTTGCTGCACGGATGCTGGCCGTACTTCAGGGAAGGCGCTTACCTCGCCGCCGTTTACGAGAACGCGTATTTGGATCTGTCATATGGCATTCCGTTCATGTCACTCGCCGAGCTCACCTCGATGACCCGCGCAGCTTTCGGCGCTGCACCCTTCGGCAAGCTCATGTACAGCTCCGACGGCACACGCGTCCCCGAATTGCACTGGATGGGTGCGCATACCGGCAGACGAGCAATCGGACGCGTTCTCGATGAACTCGTCAGTGACGGTGACTTGTCGGTCGATCAAGCGTTCGCGGCCGCAGACCAAGTCCTAGCTGGTAACGCATGGCGTCTATACGGACTTCCCGGCACGCGCCCATGAGCCGGCTCGCTGGCAAGCGCGCGTTCGTCACAGGGGCCGGCGGTGCCATCGGTAGGGCCACCTGCTTGTCGTTCGCCAACGAAGGTGCCGCGGTCGCCGTAGTCGACATCAACCTCGACGCCGCACGTGAGACCGTGCGTCTGGTCACCGATGCCGGTGGAACCGCAGTCGCCATTGAAGCCGACGTACGCGACGAAGCACAGGTGGCTGCAGCGGTTGGCAGCGCCGTCGAAGCACTCGGGGGTCTCGACACCCTGTTCAACAACGCTGGCATCATGCCGCATCAGGACAAGTCCTTCCTTGACGCGGACCTAGACCTCTGGAAGTTCATCACCGAGGTCAACCTGCACGGCACGGTGCTCTGTTCTAAGCACGTTGTCCCACATATCGAAGCCGCTGGTGGTGGCGCCGTCGTCAACATGAGTTCGTTCCTCGCCGTGATTGGCTGCACGTACCCACAGGACGCCTATGCCGCCAGCAAGGGTGCGATCTCGTCACTGACCACGTCCATGGCCGTCCAACTCGGTGCCCGCGGTATTCGGGTCAATGGCCTTGCACCCGGGCCGATAGCGACCGAGCACGTCGAGAAGTTCTTCCCCGATCCCGAAGCACGCCGCATTCGATTGGCTCGCGTACCGTTGGGACGATTTGGCACTCCGCAAGATGCGGCAGAGTTGGCTTGTTTCCTCGCCTCCGACGCCGCCTCGTGGATCACCGGACAGGTCGTTGTGCTCGACGGCGGAATCTCGATCAACTACATCTGAGAGTGAGAGCCAGCCATGTGTCGGATCCTCGCCTGCGCGACGTCAGCGCCAACCACGCTCGAGCAGGTACTTGGTGAAAGCAACCTCGCGGCCTTTGCCGCGTTGTCGTCGCTGCACGCCGATGGTTGGGGCAGCGCCGTAGCGCAGGGTGCGCACATCGAGACACAGTCCGAACCAACGTCGGCAAAGTCGAGCACTCGTTTCGCACAGATGGCACATGTTGAAGCCGCCGACGTCCACCTCGTGCATCTGCGCTGGGCTACCCCTGGACTCGAAGTGAGCGACGTCAACACTCACCCATTTACACATGGCGATATTGCGTTCGTGCACAACGGTTCGATCACTCCACCGTCGGCGGCCGAAAGTCTCATCAGCCCTGAATTCCTCAGTGAAATCAAGGGCCAGACCGACTCCGAACGATTCTTCTACGCGATCCTGACCAGCCTCGAAGGACGCGAGCCCACGGTCGAGAACCTGATCGACGCCTTCTCTCGGACGTTGACGACCATCACGAGCAGCCTCACCTACTCGAGCCTAAACAGCGTCCTACTTACCCCTGAGTACTTCATCGTCGGATGCTGCTTCGACGAGACGGGTGATGGCGCAATGCCTGAACCCGACTATTTCCACCTGCGCTATCGCATCGAACCCGGGTCAGTGGTGGTGGCATCAACCGGGTGGGGTGCCGACTGGCAAACCCTGCCGAACCGACACCTGCTCGTCGTCGATCGAGGAACCCTTGCCACTCGCATCCAGCCGCTCGCTGTCTCGACATCGACAGCCTGAGGACACGCGTTGACTTCCCTGCCCCGCGCTAGCGATCTCGCCTACAACCACCTGCTCGATCGGATTCTCACCCTGCAGCTACCACCCGGCGAGCCGATCAACGAGCAGGCCATTGCCGACGAGATGGGGTTGAGCCGCATCCCGATCCATGAGGCGGTGCTGCGTCTGGCAATCGACGGTTTCATCGTCACGATGCCACGGCGAGGATCGCGCGTGACTCCGCTGCAACTCGACGATATCCGCGACATGTTCGAGGCGCGTGAGGCCATCGAATGCGGTGTGGCTCATATCGCGGCTCGTCGAGCCAGCAATGCCGACCTCGCGAACTTACGCCGACTCATCGAGGCAGCTGAGCAAACCCGCGAGAGTACCGACTACGACAAGTTTCTCCGCGACGACCTCGCGATCCATCAGTTCCTTGTCGGGATGGTTCGCAATTCTCAACTTCAAGCCGCAGCTGATCGCCTGCTACTCCACAACCAACGGTTGTGGCGCTCCTATTGGTCATCACAACCGGTTCGGACGAGCACCATGATCAGCCACTCGGATCTGCTCCTCGCTCTTGAGGCAGGTGATTCCGATGGCGCATCGCGTGCGATGCGTCAGCACATCGGCGCATCCCTAGACCTACTTCAGTCATCGTTGAGGAGCAGCACATGAAGATCGTTGATGTCATTGGTGTTCCGGGCCGCACTGGCTTCTTCTTTGACGATGCTGCCGCGATCGCGCGCGGGGCGGGCCACGACGGATTCCTCTACGTCGGTGAGCCGGTCACACCTGGCTTCTCCGCCATTCGCCAGCCCGGTGAATCCCTCTCTGTCTTACTCATTCTTGAGGACGGTCAGGTGGCCCACGGTGACTGCGCTGCGGTGCAGTACTCAGGCGTCGGCGGGCGTGACCCGGTCTTCAACGCGATAACTGCTGCCGAAGTGCTTCGCAGTTACGTGACCCCGCTGCTACTCGGCGCGGAGGCCACCGACTTCCAGCAACTCGCAGCCCTCATCGACAGCCTGAATGTCGATGGCCATCAACTGCACACCGCAATGCGCTACGGCGTGAGCCAAGCCCTTCTCGACGCAGCCGCGAAATCACGCCGCATCACCATCGCAGAGGTAGTACGCGACGACTACTCGACCGGGATTCCCATCGAGGTGATCCCGATGTTTGTTCAGTCGGGCGACGAGCGCTACAACAACGTCGACAAGATGATCCTCAAGCAGGCCGGTGCTATGCCACATGGCTTGGTGAACCACGTCGGCACCAAACTCGGGGCGCAGGGCGAGATCCTGGCGGAGTATGTCGAATGGGTGCGCAATCGAGTCCTCGCGCTACGACTTGATGACACCTATAACCCCACGCTGCACTTCGATGTGTATGGCACGGTCGGGGTGGCGTTCGACCAGGACACCGTTCGGATGGCCGACTATCTCGCCCGTCTCGCTGAGATCGCCGCGCCATTCACGCTGCGCATCGAGCAACCGATGGATGCTGGTAGCACGCCAGCTCAGATCGTGGCAATGCGTGATCTTCGTGATGCCTTGCGAGCCAAGGGATCGCGAGTGCATCTCGCGATTGATGAATGGTGCAACACTCTTGCCGACATCCACCAATTCGTCGAGGCAGAGGCAGCCGATGTGATCCACGTCAAGACGCCTGATCTCGGATCTATCACCGACACGATCGAGGCATTGCTGCATGTTCGTCGTTCCGGTCTGAGCGCATACTCGGGCGGTACCTGCAACGAGACGGAGCGGTCTGCGCAAATCTGCACTCAGGTGGCCATGGCGTGCGGCGCCGTTCAAGTGCTAGCGAAGCCGGGCATGGGCGTCGACGAAGGACTCATGATCGTCGGCAACGAAATGGCACGTACGGTTGCGCTCGTTAATTCACGCACGCAGGTTCGATGACCGAGATCGATTCCTTGCCGATCCTCACGGCCGCCGCGAGCTTCGAGCAACAGCGTCGAGTAGCCGGCTCGCTAACCGCTCGTGGACTGACCGCGGGCGACCGGATCGCCTTCCTTGTCTCGAACCATCCACTGACCATCAGTGCAGTCCTGGGGGCACTGCGCATCGGGGTAATCCCGGTGATGCTTGATCCGGCACTCTCAGAGAACGAGCGCGCCGATGTGCTGGCCGATGCCGACTGCGCTCTGATCATTGAATCGCACGAATCCCTCCAGGAGTTGAATCTGGGTGAGCCCATCGATATCGCATCAGCGCCGCTGGGGCGTCCAATGCACTACACCTCAGGGACTACCGGGCGCCGCAAAGGCGTGTGGTCGGGGGTGCTTTCTGAGCCAGCCGGAGCAGCACTCGTCGCTGAAGAGCGAGACCAATGGAGCTTGCGCTCGAATGACATCCACCTCGTCGTCTCAGGGCTGTATCACTCTGCGCCACTGAGGTTTCCGTCCGGGACGTTGCTCGCCGGAGGCAGCGTCGCTGTCCTGCCGCACTTCAGCGGAGATGCCTTTCTCGCTGCGCTGCGTGATGTGCAACCCACCACGATCTTCTGCTCGCCAGCGCATCTCCAACGGCTGACCGAGACCATAGATGCTGGCGCTACTCTGCCCGATGTGTCACAGGTACGGCTGCTCGCGCATGCAGGCGCCCCATGCGCGCGTCCATTGAAGGAGCGCATCCACGGACTGTTCCCATCCGGTTCCGTGTGGGAGTTCTACGGCGCCACAGAGGGACAGTTCACCGTTTGCCCGCCCGATGAATGGGCCAGCCACCCTGGATCGGTAGGCCGCGTACGACCGGGCCGTGAACTCAGCGTCGATCCAGACGGCACGATCTGGTGTCGTGTCCCCGATTACGCGCGGTTCAGTTACTGGGGCGACTCGGCAAAGACCGCTGCAGCATGGCGTGGCGATGCATTCAGCGTCGGCGATCTTGGCCGGCTCGACTCCGACGGATATCTCTATCTCGACGGTCGCAGAGACGACCTGATCATCAGTGGTGGCGTCAACGTCTACCCGCGCGAGGTAGAGCTTGCCTTCGAAGGCTGCCCTGGAATCGGAGAGATCGCCGTGTTCGCGCGCCCTGACGACCGTTGGGGTCAACGAGTATGCGCGGTCGTCACCGGCAACGCGACCGACGACGAACTACGCAATTGGGCGGAGATCCATCTCAGCGCGGCTCGTCGACCCAAGGAGTACCACCGGCTTCCTGCCATCCCACACTCCGGCATCGGAAAGGTGCGAAGACGGTTTCTTGCGGCCGAGCTTGGCCTCGAGGAGTAACCACTCGCGGGTGAGTCCAGGAGAGGCCAAGCCTTCTCGTAGACTGACGGCCGCACCACGTCGCCGAGGATTTTCCACTGGCGCCCGTAGCTCAACGGATAGAGCAACCGGTTTCTACCCGGTCGGTTGCAGGTTCGATTCCTGCCGGGCGCACGTTTTCTCCGCAACAGCATCGAGTCAATACCGCTCGCGCGAAGTCGACTGGTGCGATGTCGATCGTGGGCATGGTGACGTCCGTTTACCCCTACTTGACCGCGGCCACTCGCATTCATTTCCTGGCCTGTCACATCGAACACCATCAGGTCGAAAATAGTTGTCCCCATTGGGGTTTCGGGGTTTACAACTGTCAGTAGCCTATGCCATAATAAGACACATGTACGACGGTCGAGTTACCCTGCGAACCCAGCTAGCCGACGCTGTTGCCACAGCGGCCGCTACTGCTGCGTTGATCGCGGAGCTCACTGCAGCAGGTGGCTTCGATGAGTGCGCTGATGTCGCTGTTCCTGACCTGATCGCTTCTCTGGTGGGTTC
>CAIXFH010000223.1 GCA_903918645.1 uncultured Actinomycetes bacterium
ATCCCACGTGGGGCAATGCGTCGAACCCTTCACCATCACCGAATCCCTACGAGACGATCCGTCCCCTCGCTGAGTCACTGGGGCTCGCCATCGAGGTCAAGGATCCGCAAGGCGTCTCCTACAGCAGCTACTACGAGTGGACGACCGCGCGCTGCCTCGCACTGCTGACCGGCGGGGCCGCCGCGACGATGTCGACTGTGATCGCTTGGGACAGTGCGGGTCTGAACCCTAAGCAGGTAGATGTCGACGCGTCCAAGCCGCCGCAGGACCTGCACCATCCCTCTCTCCTGAAGTCACTCCCCGTGGCCTTCACCCTGGAGCCGGGCGGCGTCGCGTTCCTGCCGGCCCGCACCGACTTCTACGTGTTCGCCGGGCAGGATGCAGCGACCGGGAAGTTCGCGATCTTCAAGGCCTACCACCAGGAGTTCACGACCAACGGCACGACCTGGTACTCCAAGAGCGCGCTCGCCGCGAACGAGATGCCGACAGGGATCCGGGTCGGCCCGAAGTTCTGACGGCTCAAGGCGAGGTGGCCGGAAGGTCGGCGAGCTCTGCCGACCCCTCGATCACGCGACGCTGCGAGAACGGCCAGGCCACAGCGACGACCTTGCCAACGACGAGATCACGCGGCACGGCCCAGGTGCCTTGCGCGATGTGGTAGCGCGACCCGGCGGAGTGGCCACGGTTGTCACCCGCCACGAAGTAACTGCCTTGCGGCACCACCTCATCGAAGAAGACCTGCGCGCTGCCGACTTCAGAGTCGACGTAGGCCTCGGTGAGAACGTGCCCGTTGACCCTGAGGTGCCCGTCGGCTGTGCAGCACTCGACGTGGTCTCCGCCCACGCCGATGATCCGTTTCACAAGATCCTGCCCGGTGTCCTCGGGAAGCACCCCCACGCGCGACAGGAACTGCGCGACGGCCGATCGACCCTCGCCCAACTCGCCGGGCAGCCAGCCGCCCGGGTCGCGAAACACGATGACGTCGCCGCGTGTGAAGTTGCCACTATGAGCGGCGAGCTTGCTCACGGCGACTCGCTCGCCCACGGCGAGGGTGGGATCCATGGATGCGCTCGGGATGAGGAACGTCTGGAAGAGGAACAACCGCACGATGCTCGACAGCACCATGGCGGTGATGACGGTGAACGCCACGATCCGAGCCTTGCGCATGCGTCCCTCTCCGACTTAGGTCCGGAGCCCGGGACCGCGTCTGAGTCTACGGGCTCATCCAACTGCCGCCTACGGTGCGGCAACTAGGGATAACCCTTGTGTCTAGAGGGGTATCCCATGCACCAACTAGGAGATCGTCATCATCCTGCCGAACAGTGATCAGCACCACCCGTTCGACGTCGTGTCGCACCCTGCGAACGGCTCACCGAGATACGGAGCGCAGATCATGAAGCACGCAAGCAATACCCCGGTCCGAGGCCGACGGTGGACCGCCTCTGTGGTCGCTGTCGTCGCACTCGCCTGCATGTCGACGCTCGTGGCCGTCACCGATCAAGCACAGGCGGCCATCGGCGACCCGGCTGGTTGGCAGCTGACCTGGTCGGACGAGTTCACCACCGCGGCGGGGGCGACACCGTCTGCGGCAAAGTGGGGCTATGACCTCGGCGGCGGGGGCTTCGGCAACGCCGAGAAGCAGCTCTACACATCACGCCCGGAAAACGTGTCGACCGACGGAGCGGGCAACCTCGCGATCACCGCCCGCAAGGAGTCAATCGCCGGAGCGTCGTGCTGGTACGGCA
>CAIXFH010000224.1 GCA_903918645.1 uncultured Actinomycetes bacterium
CCGGCCGGGATCTGCCCCAGCCGTCCAGTCTGGTAATCCTCGAACGCCTGCATGACTTCGCGCTGCGTGTTCATAACGAATGGCCCCATCCAGGCGATGGGCTCGCGCAGTGGCTCGCCGCCCAAGATCACGACGTCGAAGGCCGGTGTGCGGTGATCTTGGGTGTTGTCGGCGCTGATCGTGAGCGAGCCGCCGTGGCCGAATACCGCAAGTTGGCCGTGTGTGAGCGGTCGATGCTCTTCGCCCACGCTGCCTCGGCCGCTGAGGCCGTAGACCAGCGCGTTGAAATCCGAGCGCCATGGGATGGTCACGCTGGCGCCCGCTGAGATAGTCGCGTGCACCATGGTCATCGGGGTGTGGGTGATTCCAGGGCCGGTGTGCCCGGCGAGTTCGCCGGCAATAACCCTGAGCAAGGCACCGCCATCGTCGGATGACAGCAAGGCGACATCGTTCGCACGTAGATCCTGGTACTGCGGCGCCTTCATCTTGTCAGCACGAGGCAGGTTGACCCACAGCTGCAGGCCGTGGAATAGCCCGCCCGCGAGAACCATCGACTCTGGCGGCGTCTCGATGTGCAGCAGCCCGCTTCCAGCGGTCATCCACTGGGTGTCGCCGTTGGATATCACGCCGCCTCCACCGTGTGAATCCTGGTGGATGAACGTGCCGTCGATGATGTACGTAACGGTCTCGAAACCGCGATGCGGATGCCAGGACGTGCCCTTTGGCTCACCGGCGGCGTATTCAACCTCGCCCATTTGATCCATCATGATGAAGGGGTCAATCAGCGCTGGATCTACTCCGGCGAAAGCCCGGCGAACCGGAAAGCCCTCACCCTCGAAGCCCCGCGGTGCGGTGGTCACGTGTTCGACCGGTCGTGGACGGATCAGCCCGGGATCGGGTCGCCGCACGCGGGGTAAGACGGTGATGTCGTCGACGGTTATCGCGGGCATGAGTGCCTCCAGTCGTTTAGTACAGGCTTCAACTATCTCGCACTGGGCCGGCTTCGACAAATGCATCGACATTGTGATTGATCATTCGACCTGCTTCCGGCCGGTCCGCTGTGGTGTCATTGTGCTCGATTGATCGATTGCTCGGGGCAGTTGTCGGGGCCAGTTTTCGGGGTCAGTTTTCTGGGGGAGATTCGATGCGGATGGAGACGGTCTTGGAGCCCGAAGCGCTAGTCGGCACCGACACCGATTTCCGTGCGGCATCACTGCGGGTGCTCGAGTACCTGCGATCGCACGTCCCGATGGGGTTTTGGTCGATCACCCGAATCGAGAACGAGCGGCAGACCTATCTCGTGCTCGGCGAGAACGACTACGGCCTGCCCGAAGGCGGCAGCCATCCCTGGGACAACTCGCTCTGCATTCGGATGGTGGCCGGATTGGGCCCGCGCATTGCTCCGGTCGCTGGCGCTGTGCCTGCTTATGCGGGCGCCGCCGTGCGGGAAGCGGTGCCGATTGGTGCCTACTCGGGATCACCGATTCTGGATGTGGACGGGTCGGTATTCGGGGTCATCTGCGGTATCAGCCCCAGGCCGTACGAAGGCCCCGGCCCGGAGGCACAGCCCCTGATCGATCTGTTAAGCGGATTGCTGACCAGTGTGGTGCGGGGTGAGCGAGTGCGCGCCGAGATGGAGCGTGCGCAGTTGATGTCGTTTGCCGAACGCGACCGTGACCCAGTCACCGGGCTGGCGCAGCGTCGCACGTGGGATATGACTTTGAGCAACGAACAGGACCGGTTCGGTCGGCTCGCTGACCCCACCTGCGTCTTGTTCTTGCAGGCCCGATCCGCTTCGTCGTCGCCTGATGACGTGGCTCGACGTACTGCCAGCGTTCTGCGCGCCGCAACCACGGTCACTGACGTCGTGGTGCGACTGGAGGACTCCTACGGCGTGCTGCTGACCAATGCTGATGAGAAGCGGGGCCTTCAGGTGGCTGAGAGCGTGATCGATCGACTCACCGATCTTGAGGTCGTTGGTTCGGTGGGTGTCGCCTCATGGCGGCCAGCCGAAGGGCCAGCCGCAGCAGTAGAGGAAGCGTTAGCACAACTGGGCGCCGACGCCGCTGTACACAGCCGCCGTAGCGGCTGATCGCCGCATCAGCGGTTCCCGGCTAGCGACACGGTCGTTGTAGCGCAGACGTGGTCGGCTCGGGTCGATTGCTAGCGCACACTAATGATCGGCGTGGCCGACCGGTGTCGCGCTCTAGTCGCTTGATGTTGGCGCGATGCCTCCACCGATATTGATGGGACCCGCTGTGAGTGTCGTTGTAAGTCGTGGCCGCACTCGACGAGTGGTCTTGTCCGTGATCGCTGGCGCACTCGCGTGGTCCGTGATCCCCGCTGCCACCTCTTCAGCGGGCGCAATCGACCCACTGCCGTTCGTGAATTTCATCGACCAGGGCACCTCGACTGGCTCGAAGGAGATGCTGACGACCTCGGCGCTCGATGGCAGCAGCCCCATCGCGCTCACCCCGTCATCGGTGCAAACCTCGTCTTACGACGTTTCCGACGATGGCAACACGGTAGTCATCTCGGGCTCGGCCGGCCCCTATCTCGCCGATGCCCATGACCTCAGTTGGGGCGTCGCTCTGATCGTTCGGGATGTCTCTGGACTTACTCCGACGGTGACTTCCAAGGTGATCTCGACTGATTGGCAAGCCAATCCAGTGCTGTCTGCCAATGGCGGCGCTGTGTGGTTCCTGTCGGGTTCGGCGCTCTTCCGCTATGACGTGGTCAGCGCCGTCTATACCCAGATTCCGCTGGGAGACTTCGCCTGGGCCACCACCGAGTACCCCACTCGCCTTGCAGTTTCGCCGGACGGCCTCCACTTGGTTATGGAGTACGCCTCGACCACGAGCACTTCTCTGCCCCGACGAATCTTCGCGGCCGCGCTCTGCACGTCTGCCCCTTTGTGCAGCCAGCGGACAGATGGCACGGCCTACTTCGCAAAGACCTACACGGATTCAGCGCAGCCGCACGTGTGGAGTGGGTCGCTCGAATGGAAGGACGACTCAACTGTTGTCTACGCCGAAACGACTGACGTCGTGTCTCCCGCTTCTAGCACCGACACCGTTTACTCGGCCACGCTCGATCCCACCGGCGGGACAATTGGCGGCACGTCCCTCGTTGACTTCTACAACACCTCATTCGTCAACGGCCTGTGGTGGATGTGGCAGGACAACGTGTCCAACCCGGCAGCGCCTACGACATCGGGCGGCTCCAGCAGCGACCCGACCACGGCTCCTGCAGCGTTGACCCCATGGACTGGGAATTACTACGTAAGTCGGTTCACCCCATCTGCTTCGGCTCCTCCGGCGTTCACCAAACCCATGAATCTTCCCGTCGCTGACGCGAACCTTGACGTGTCGGCGACCTCAGCCGTCTACGGGCACCGAATCGTTTATGACGCCTATAACGACTACCTGGTTGACGGGGTGCCCGGCCAGATCCATGCCCTGGATTTCTATGAGAACCAACGTGGGCGCCTGCTGGCCTCGATTGACGGTAAGACGTTCACGGCAGTTGGCTACACGACCAGCGCGACCCCGACCCCGTGGCCCGGCTCACCGGTGCCAGGCAGCGGCTATCTGCCGGTCATCAAGCAAACCATCTACTACCGCTGGTACTTCCCCGGCGACTTCTTCGCCGCCGCTGGCTATTCGTCCATTCGCAAGATCACTATGATTCCAGTGGTGAAAGCCGTGGTAGCCAAGTCCGCAAATTTGCGCCGGGTATCGGGAACCGCGACTCGAGTAGGCGGTAAGGCCACGCTCTATCGCCTAGTCAGTGGTAAGTACAAAGTGGTAGCTACCGCGACCATGACATCCAAGGGCGCCTATTCGTTCGGATTCCGCGCACTCGTCCGCGGCTCCTACAAGGTGGCCACTGTCGCCGACACGTATGCGGCGATTGGCCTAGTGACTTTCAAGGTCTAAGGCTCGTTGCGTAGACAAATGCGGAGGAATCGCCTGCCGCCTTTCCTAATCAAGGAAGTGCGCCGCTCACCTGTAGCGTGACACTCTGTCCTTGGCGAGGTGCATTCTGGCCTGGTCACGGTCCGCCGATTCGAGCAGGAGGTGCACGCGATGGACGACGGTGGAGTTGATTTCGCGATAGCTGCCTGGCGTGAAGACGGCCTTTGGCAGGTCGAGTCGCTGCCGCCGCACACCTACTCGTCGCTGGATTCACTTGTCGCGTCGCTTCGCGCGCAGCCAGGTGAGGGCGGCGCCCTCGGCTTGGTGTCGGTCGCTGAAGAATTCTTCCTCCTCGTGCGAGTCCGCGGCGAGGACGTGCGCTTACTTGTGTCGGATCTGTTCGCCGCTGAAGACTTCCCGCTAGGCATCGATGCCCTCGATCGGCTCGGAGTTCCGGCGCCCGATGACGATGATGACGACGTCGCGCCAGCGGGCGATTTGCGGATCGTCGAGGATCTCGGTGTGCGCACTGAAGAGATCGAACTGATGCTCGATGACCAGGATTTGTGGCCCGACGAAATGTTGGCCAATATCGCCGCGAGAGTTGGGTTCGGCGACCTGTTCGACGCGCTAGTTGAGAAACTGC
>CAIXFH010000225.1 GCA_903918645.1 uncultured Actinomycetes bacterium
GACAGTTCGGTAGACGCGTTCGTTCTTCAACGCAGAGAAAAACGATTCGGCCATCGCGTTGTCCCAGCACACCCCGGTGCGACCCATCGAGGAACGCATCCCCAGGTCCTGGACCAGGGTCCGGTAATCCGTTGAGGTGTAGACCGATCCGCGGTCGCTGTGAAAGATCGCCTGGTCCTCAATCACGGTGCTCGCGGCGGCGTTGCGCAACGCGTCAGCGACCAGTTCGGTCCGCATGTGGTCCGCGATCGACCAGCCCACGACCTTCTTGGAGTAGCAGTCGATGACCGTGGCCAGATAGAGGAACCCGGCCCAGGTGTGGATGTAGGTGATGTCACCGACGAACTTGACCCCGGGCCGGTCAGCGTCGAAGTCTCGCCGGACCAGATCTGGCATGCCGGCCGCGGCTTGTGCGTCAGCGGTCGTGGTGACCCGGAACGGCCGCGGCTGACACGCCACAAGCCCACGGGCACGCATGATCTGACGCACTAGCTCCAGTGAGCACTCCGTGCCCTCACCGGTCAGGTCAGCGTGGATCCGCCGATACCCATACGTGCCATCAGAGGCCGTGAAGAAGTGCTCCACCCGGGCCGTCAACGCCTCCCGGCGCGTAGCCGTCGCCGACTGGGGTCGAGCCCGCCAGTGATAGAACCCCGACGTCGAGACGGCCAACCAGCCACACATCGTGACGACCGGGTTGAACTCAGTGGGGTCCTCACGCTGGGAGTCGATGTACTCATACTTGCTCACTGCCGCGGCTCCCTCGCGAAGTAAGCGCTGGCTTTTCTCAAGAACGCCGTCTCCGCGCGGAGATCCTGGTTCTCCCGCTCCAACTCCTTGAGCCGGGCACGCTCCGGGACCGACAACTCGGCCTCCGAACCACCATGGGAATCTCGGTACTTAATCAACCAGTTCCGCAGCGTCTCCGGACCCACGCCATAGGCAATCGCGACATCCTTGATCGTCTTCGACGTCGAGATCACCTCCAAGCACAACTCGTCCTTGAACTCCTGGCTGAACCGCCGTCGTGAAGCAGTCATCTTCGCGATCTCACTCTCCAGTAGAACCCTCACCTTAAGAGGGCCCACTGTCCGAGATCACCGAGGCAGCCCAAAAAGTGGAGCGGGGTGTTAGCCGAGGACGGCGGTCTCTTTAGTGGCGGTCTCTTTAGTGGCGGTCTTGGTTGCTGGCTTCTTGGTGGCGGTCTTGGTTGCTGGCTTCTTGGTGGCGGTCTTGGTTGCTGGCTTCTTGGCGGCGGTCTTGGTTGCTGGCTTCTTGGCGGCGGTCTTCTTGGTTGCTGGCTTCTTGGCAGCAGTCTTTTTAGCCGCAGCCCTTGTGGCGGGGGCCCTCTTGGCGGTCTTCTTTGGGGTGGGCTCCTTTGCGCGACGCTCAGCCAGAAGATCAGCAGCGCGGTCAATCGAAATGGTCGCAGGGTCGTCGGCCCGGCGCAGCGACGCATTGCTCTCACCGTCGGTCACGTACGGGCCAAAGCGGCCCTCCTTCAGGGTCACCTCACGGCCAGTGGCCGGGTCAACACCTACGACAATCCCCGGCTTGGGGGCTGCGGCGCCGCGTCGGCCCTTGGGCTGGGCAAACAGCACCAACGCCTCGTCGATGCTGACTGTGAAGATCGAGGCCTCATCAGGTAGCGAGCGAGAGTCCTTGTCCTTGCTGATGTAAGGACCATAACGACCATTTTGTGCGGTGATCTCGACACCGTCGGCTGGGTCAGCGCCCACAAGACGAGGCAGCGACATCAGTCGCAACGCGTCGTCCAAAGTGACGGTGTCCAACGACATGTCAGCGAACAGCGACGAGGTCTTGGGCTTGGCCGACTTCGGCGCATCTTCCTCAAGCACCTCGGTCACATAAGGGCCATAACGGCCCGACTTCGCAACCACCTGACGTCCGGTCGAGGGATCACTACCTAGGTCGCGTTCGCCGGACGGCAAGGCCAGTAGTTCCTCGGCCTTGGCAGCAGTGAGTTCGTCGGGTGCAATTTCTGGCGGCACATTTGCGCGCTCGCCATCGCGTTCGACGTAGGCGCCATAGCGACCTACACGAAGCACGATGTCGCAATCTGCGATCGGGAAGGACGAGTTCTCGCGGGCATCGATCTCGCCCAGGTCGGTGACGAGCGAGCGCAAACCCGCGAAGGCACGCGAGTCATCGCCACGATAGAAACGATCGAGCACCGATACGCGATCAGCATCGCCAGAGGCAACGGTGTCGAGGGTCTCCTCCATCCGAGCCGTGAAGTCGTAGTCGACCAAGGAGGTGAAGTGTTCCTCCATCAGGCGAATCACGGCGAACGCGAGGAACGACGGGACCAAAGCCGAGCCGCGCTTAACCACATAGCCGCGGTCGACAATCGTGCCCATGATTGATGAGTACGTGGACGGGCGACCGATGCCGCGCTCCTCCAACGCCTTGACGAGCGATGCTTCGGTGTAGCGGGCGGGTGGATTCGTGGAGTGACCCTCAGCGTCCAAACGCATGGCACTCACTGAATCTCCCACGGCGACCTGCGGCAGTCGACGTTCAGCGTCGTCACCGTCCTTGTCAGCGTCGTCATCGACCGATTCCTCATACGCAGCAAGGAATCCGCGGAACGTGATGATCGTGCCGCTGGCCGAGAACTCTGCATCGCGGCCGTCAGTTGCCACTGCGCCAAGGCGAATGGTTGCGGTCTGTCCGCGGGCATCTGACATCTGCGAGGCGACCGTGCGCTTCCAGATCAAGTCGTAGAGGGCGAAGTCGTCACCACGGAGTTCACCAGCAACCTCAGCCGGTGTGCGGAAGACGTCACCTGCAGGACGGATCGCCTCGTGCGCCTCTTGCGCGTTCTTGACCTTGCGGTCGTAACGCCGCGGCACCTCTGACACGTGATCCGAGCCGTACAACTGTGCCGCCTGCGAACGTGCGGCAGAGACCTCAGACTCCGACAAAGTGGTGGAGTCAGTACGCATATAGGTGATGAAGCCTCGCTCGTACAGCCCCTGTGCCACGCGCATGGTGCGCTGAGCGCCCCACCGCAATTTGCGGCTCGCTTCCTGCTGCAAGGTCGAGGTCATGAACGGAGCTGCGGGCGAGCGACGGTAGGGCTTGTCATCCACCGCGCGCACCGTGAATGCCGCGTTCTGCAATCCCGCCGCAAGCGAGGTGGCCGCCGCTTCGTCGAGGTGCGCAGCGCCTTCACGGGTCAAGATGCCCTGCTGGGTGAAGTCCTTGCCAGTGGCGACTCGGGCACCATCGACAGCGACCAGCGTGGCGCTGAACGAACCTGGATCGAACAGGCCGTCGATGTCCCAATACGACGCGGTACGGAACGCGATGCGCTCACGTTCGCGGTCGACAACGAGGCGGGTAGCCACCGACTGGACCCGTCCGGCGGAAAGGCCAGTCATCACCTTCTTCCACAGAACGGGTGACACCTCATACCCGTAGAGCCGGTCGAGGATTCGGCGAGTCTCCTGCGCATCGACCAAACTCTGGTCGAGATCGCGAGTCTCGTCGATCGCGCGACGGATCGCGTCCTTGGTGATTTCGTGGAACACCATCCGGCGCACCGGAACCTTGGGCTTGAGCACCTCGAGTAGATGCCAGGCGATGGCCTCGCCCTCGCGGTCCTCATCAGTGGCCAGGAAGAGTTCGTCAGCGTTCGCAAGCTTCTTCTTCAGCTCGGCGACTTTGGCCTTCTTGTCGTTGTCGACCACGTAGAGAGCGGAGTAGCCGTTGTCGACGTCGACACCAAGGCGCGACCAAGCCTCACCCTTGTACTGAGCAGGGATATCGGCGGCCCGCTTGGGCAGGTCGCGGATGTGCCCCACCGAAGCTTCGACGTCATACCCTGGGCCGAGATAGCCCTGGATGGTCTTGGCTTTGGCCGGCGACTCGACAATGACGAGACGACGCCCCGTGGCGGGGGTCTCGTCCGAGGCCTTCGTGGGCAACGCGTCTCCTTCTCTCACGATCAGCTCGCACCGCCAAAGCGACGGCACGCCTGACCAAGGCCAGCATCCGGTGAACGCTGTTCCGGGCGGAGTGTGACCACTCTAGGGGTGGTTCTGTCAAACGGGAGCATGACACCGGGACTATCGCCCCAGGTCAGCGGGGGTCAGGCAATTTCGGGTCGACCTCGAGAATGAGGGCACCGTCCTCCACGAGCTCGCGCACTCGAAGGATCGCTCCAGCCAGGACATCGTCGACGTCGAGCTCAAGTTCTGCTGCCACCACATCGACTGCGGCACTTACCGAAGTGTGTCCGTCGAAGGCCCTAATCAGTGCGGAAGTGACGACATCGACGAGCTCATCTTGACGCCATCCGCCGATCACGCCAAGGCTCCCCGGCACCCCTAGTAGGTACCCCTTCGGGTCGGCTCGTTCTTCGGTCACCAGCCGCAATCCTTCGGGCCGCCGTGGGCACGAGTCGAGCAGGGCAACCACACCGAACTCGTGCCAACGGGCACGCGCCGCCATGAGCGCCGTTACCTCGTCACCACGCGGCTGACGGTCAGCGGCACTCACGTCCTCGAGCCGCGGGCCAAGCTCACCGTAGGAGCCGCCTCGATGCAGCACGATCCAGCCGAACCCGATACCTTCGGCGCCCATGTCGTCCAGCGCTCGCAGCCATTCGTCGTAGCGTCGGTCGTGATCGACGCCAGCGTGACCCGCGTCCCGGAGCCAAAGCCCCACGTACTCGGCTGGGTCCTGCACCTCGCGCTGCGCCACCCACGAGTCACAGCCGGTCGACTCGAGCCACGCTGCTACCCGCTCACGCCAGTCCTCATCGGCGCGATGCAGCCAATTGGCCAAGATCACTGCAGTGCCGCCATCGCGCAAATATGTCGGCGCCTGCTGCACCAGCACTCGCCCCAAGTCGTCGGCGGGCAGCCCAGCATCGCGGTAGGTGTAGCGATGTCCGGGCGAGATAACAAAGGGCGGATTGGACACCACCAGATCAAATTGAGCGCCAGCAACCGGCTCAAACAAGGATCCCTCGCGGAGGTCCCAGCGTTGACCCGACAGGGCAGCGGTCACCCCGGCGAGACGCAGGGCGCGACCGTTGCGATCGGTAGCAACCACGGCCTTGGCATGACGTCCAAGGTGAAGCGCCTGGACGCCGCAGCCCGTACCAAGATCGAGGGCACTGTCGACGCCGTCACGGGGTGTTATCCGGGCCAGGGTCAGCGAGGCTCCACCCACGCCGAGCACGTGATCAGCAGCGACCTCAACCACACTGCGACCGGCCGTGCCAGGGCCGTGATCACTGACTACGTACCACTCGGTATCACTTTCACCGTATGGGCGGACGTCCACTAGAGCAGCGATTGATGGGGTGCCGCCAACGAGCTCGAGGAACTCCATATCCGCAACGGGGAGTAGCGGATTGAGCCGCGAACGTTCTACCGCATCACCAAGTACGAAGAGCCGAACGAGATCAACGTCGACACCGGTGCGGTCGGCCAGAACTTGCCGTGCAGGCACCATCTCATCGCGGCCTAGGGCAGCGTAGGCAGAGGAGCCCAGCATCGCTAGGACACCGTCGGCAGTGAAGCCGACGTCAAGGAAGACCTCGCGGAGCCGGGACGCCGCGGCACGCTGGTCTGCTGTCATCACAGGTCGATCATCCCTCACCTCGAACGCACCGCGGGCCCTGAAGGACGAATCCTCCAGGGCCCGCGGGCAATCAGTACTGCGACTTAGACGAGCGAAGGTGCTGGCTCGTCCTCAGATGCGGGGTCAGCCTCGACGGCGACGGGGCGCCGGCTCGAGATGATGACCGCCGCGATGATGATCGCTGCCGCCACCAAGGCGATACCCCAGCGGAGCAGGGTCGCGCCGCTGAGCGAGAGTGAAACCACTGCGGGTGCGATGAGCAGGGCCACGAGGTTCATGACCTTGATCAGCGGGTTGATTGCCGGGCCAGCGGTGTCCTTGAACGGGTCACCGACGGTGTCACCAATGATGGTGGCCTCATGTGCCGGCGATCCCTTGCCACCGAAGTTGCCGTCCTCGACGAACTTCTTGGCGTTGTCCCATGCCCCACCGGAGTTCGACAAGAACACGGCCATGAGCGTGCCGGTCGCGATCGTGCCGGCCAGGTAGCAGCCCAGGGCGCCAACCCCGAGGGAGAAGCCGACCGCGATCGGCGTGAGGACCGCGAGCAGACCAGGGGTGGCCAGCTCACGAAGTGAGTCGCGCGTGACGATGTCGACGACCTTGCCGTACTCCGGCTTCTCGGTGTAATCCATGATTCCGGGGTGCTCGCGGAACTGACGACGCACCTCGAAGATCACCGCACCAGCAGCGCGGGATACCGCGTTGATAGCCAGGCCCGAGAACAAGAACACAACTGCCGCACCGATGATCAGGCCAACGAGGTTGCGCGGGTTCGAGACGTCAAGGTCAGCGCCGTACTGGGCCCGATCGATGACGTCGGGGACTACGACGTTGCCGCCCGCAATCGCTGCCTTGGTCGCGCCCACGACAGCATCGCGGAACGATCCGAAGAGCGCAGTAGCCGCCAGCACAGCAGTTGCGATCGCGATTCCCTTGGTGATCGCCTTGGTGGTGTTACCCACGGCGTCAAGGCGCGTGAGCACCTCGGAACCCTCGGGCGTGACATCGCCGGACATCTCGGCGATGCCCTGAGCGTTGTCAGAGACCGGGCCGAACGTGTCCATGGACACGATGACGCCCACAGTTGTGAGCAGGCCGCAACCGGCCAGTGAGATCGCGAAGAGCGAGAGCACTACCGAGCCAGCGCCGAGCAGGTAGGCGCCGTACACAGCAACACCAATGAGTAGCGCCGAGTACACGGCGGACTCGAGGCCCAGGGAAATACCGTTGAGGATGACGGTGGCCGGACCGGTCAGTGAAGCCTTAGCAACATCGTCGACCGGCTTGCGGTTGGTCTCGGTGAAGTATCCGGTGAGCTGCTGAATCGCCGCAGCAAGGACGATGCCGATAAGTACGGCACCGATCGCCATGATGCGAGGATTGAACGAGTCAGGCGTCGCAAGACCAAGGCTGGCAACGTCGAGGCCAACGAATGAGCTCAACTGGGCTGGGAGATAGATCCAGGTCATGACTCCAACAAGAACCGCCGAGATGACAGCCGAGATGAAAAAGCCACGGTTGATCGCGGTCATACCTGAGCGGTCGCCAGCGCGGGGCGCGACCGTGAAGATGCCGATGACCGCGGTGATGACACCAATCGCGGGCACGAGCAGCGGGTAAACCAGACCTTGTGAGCCAAAGGCGGCCTTGCCCAGGATCAGGGCAGCTACGAGCGTGACTGCGTACGACTCGAACAAGTCAGCGGCCATACCGGCACAGTCACCGACGTTGTCACCGACGTTGTCGGCGATCGTTGCGGCGTTGCGCGGGTCATCCTCAGGAATACCCTGCTCGACCTTGCCGACGAGGTCGGCGCCGACGTCAGCGGCCTTGGTGAAGATGCCACCGCCGACGCGCATGAACATCGCGAGCAGGGCCGCACCGAAGCCGAAGCCTTCAAGCACGGTGGGGGCTTGGTCCTTGTAGAGGATGACGACGGTTGCGGCACCGAAGAGTCCAAGACCCACGGTGAACATTCCGGCCACGCCACCGGTGCGGAACGCGATACGCATCGCATCCTGCTCGCCGGTCTCATTCGCGGCCGCGGCAACCCGGACGTTTCCTCGCACAGCGAGCCACATGCCCACGTAACCGGTGATCCCCGAGAACAGCGCCCCGATCAGGAAGAAGGCCGAACGGCCAATCTTCTCGGAAGTCGATTCGGCGGGAAGGAAGTACAGCAGTACGAAGACAATCGCCGCGAATGGGACGAGGGTCTTGAACTGACGGGAGAGATACGCGGACGCACCCTCCTGGACCGCCTCGGCGATCTCCTGCATCTTCTCTGTGCCCTCGCCGGCAGCGAGGACCTCACGGACGAGAACCCAAGCGACTCCGAGTGCAGCCAGCGCGATGAGCGCGACAATGCACACGAGTGTGAGGTTCTGGCCCGCTACGGTCACGCCGCTAGCTGCGGCGATAAGTGACCCGGACATTGATTGCTCCTTGGCATGGCGGACAGGGGCCAGCCAACTGGTGACATGACCCTCGAGTGGGCGAAGTCTACGGGTGAATGTGGCGGCCGCCACTACCTGGGACCTCGAGGCGGTCTGCGTTCTGCGTCACACTGCGGCTGGCCCCAATCCGGCCATCGGGCACGGACAGTGGGCTGATCAGCGGTCGCGGGGCCACTCGAGCGTGACCACAGCCCCGTCCAGTCGGGCAACAGGTGCCAGCGCTCGAACCAGCTCCAGGGCAAGGCCGCCATCGTGATCGGGCTGGGCTGGGTCAACCCGATCGGAGATCCTCACCGAAAAGCCCGCCTCGTCATCACTCACAAGCAGTTCGACCTGCTCGCCTTGCTCGGCGGCTTCATGCCGCAGAACCGCCCGAGCCACTGCCTCTCCGACCGCGAGTCGGACGTCGTCGACCTGCTCGTCCGCAAGACCGTGCCGGCGTGCGGCGGCTGCCACAACGACGCGAGCCATCCGCACGTGCTCAGCGTCTGGCGGGATCGACAACCTCGCTTCAGGCAAGGCTCACGCCTCCTGAGTCTGCGCGTCGCCCTCATCAGGATCGCGCTGGGTCGACGCCAGCGCCGCCTCAACGCTCGCGTGCAAAGGAATCAGGCGATCGAGGCCGGTGAGGCGGAAGACCTTCTCGACGCGATCGGCGACCACCACAATGTCGAGCGTGCCTTCGGCTTCGCGCACGCGCTTAAGTGTTTTAACCAGAACCGACAGGCCAGTGGAGTCGAGGAAGTCGACTCTGGACAGGTCAACGATCAGGCCGGTTCGGCCCTCGGCGGTGAGTCGACTCAACTCTTCATCAAGGATCGGAGCGGTGAAAACATCGACCTCACCGATCGCAGCGACGATGAAGCGATTGCCCTGCTCGCGGGTACTGACATCCAAATCCACACGTTCACTCTGACACAGGGGACGCGCCGTTGACGAGAGTCCGCGAGGATCAGCCTGTGCCCACCGACCCGTCGACCGTGCTGGCCCGCCTCGCCGCGGGTCGGGGCGAGCGGTTGCTCCACGTAGAACAGATCCCGGCCCGAACCGGCTCAGCCGTAGGCTGGCCCGACTGGGTCGCCCCCGAACTCCGCGACGCGTGGACCCGCTTAGGAGTCGTAAACCCGTGGGCACATCAGGTCGAGGCGGCAGAAACGGCACACGCGGGACGTGATGTGGTCGTGGCGACCGGTACAGCGTCTGGCAAGTCACTTGCCTACCTGATGCCCTCGCTCAGCGCGGTTCTTGACGGCACTCGAGCGCCCAACGGCCGCGGGGCGACCGCGCTCTATCTCGCCCCCACCAAAGCGCTGGCCCACGATCAGTGGCGGTCCATCACCGAACTCGGCGTTGGCCAACTCCGGGTATCGGCCTATGACGGCGACACCCCCAATGAGGAACGCACCTGGATTCGCGCTCACGCCGGCTATGTCCTTACCAACCCCGATCTACTGCACCGATCGATGCTGCCCGGCCATGCGTCGTGGTCATCGTTCCTGCGCGGCCTGCAATACGTGGTAATCGACGAGTGTCACGTGTACCGCGGAATCTTCGGATCCCATGTGGCCCACGTGCTTCGACGCCTACAACGGGTCGCAGCCCGCTACGGGTCCAATCCAACCTTCATCCTCGCGTCGGCTACGTCCGGTGATCCTGCTGGCTCGGCCACGCGGCTGATTGGCCGACCAGTTCTCGCTGTCGCCGACGATGCCTCACCCAAAGGAGCGACATCGTTCGCACTATGGGAGCCACCACTGACTGCACATGGCGGCGAGAATGATGCACCGACTCGCAAAACGGCAACAGCCGAAACTGCCTCTCTGCTAACCGATCTCGTCATCGAAGGAGTACGCACCCTCGCGTTCGTGCGATCTCGTCGCGGAGCCGAAGCGGTTGCGATGACGGCCCGCGACACTCTCGCTGAAGTCGAGCCCGATCTCGCCAATCGTGTCGCTGCGTACCGAGCCGGCTATCTGCCCGAGGAAAGACGAGTCCTGGAAGGCGCGCTGAGGACGGGGGAACTCCTCGGCGTAGCAGCAACGAGTGCACTCGAGCTCGGAGTTGATGTGACCGGGCTTGACGCCGTATTGCTGTGCGGCTGGCCGGGAACTCGCGCCTCGCTATGGCAGCAGGCCGGGCGAGCCGGGCGAGCAGGTGGCGATGCGCTGGCAGTGCTGATTGCCCGAGATGACCCGCTGGACACCTATCTCGTCCACCACCCCGATGCGATCTTTGGTGCGCCGGTCGAGGCCACGGTCTGCGATCCGACCAACCCATATGTGCTCGGGCCACACCTTGCTGCCGCGGCAGCCGAAATCCCTTTGACACCAGAAGATCTCCCACTCTTTGCGCCCAACGCGCGGGAGGTTGTGGACACGCTGGTCGAGAGCGGGCTACTCCGCGCCCGCCCCAGCGGTTGGTTCTGGACACGACGCGATCGGGCAAGTGATCTGGCAGACCTGCGCGGTATCGGCGGCGGGATGATCCGCGTGATCGAAGACGGAACCGGACGCGTGCTCGGCACGGTAGATCCGGGTGCTGCTCACTCGACCGTGCACGACGGCGCGGTCTATGTGCACCAGGGGCTTACGTATGTGGTCGATCACCTCGATCTTGCCGATGCCGTAGCTATCGCGCACCGCCAAGACGTCGACTACACGACCTCAGCGCGCGATACCACCGATATTCGCGTGATTGACGAGATCTCGAGCCAGGAGTGGGGAGCCGCACGCCTGGTTCATGGACGAGTGCAAGTGACCAATCAGGTGGTGAGCTACCTCAAACGCCGGTACCTGACTGGCACCGTGCTCGGCGAAGAGGCACTCGATCTCCCGCCCCGCGAATTGCAGACCCAAGCCGTGTGGTGGACGGTCTCGGCCGAACAACTCGCCGCTGCGGCATTGGCCGAGGTCGACGTGCCCGGGGCTGCACATGCCGCCGAGCATGCATCGATCGGCCTGCTCCCCCTAGTAGCCACCTGTGACCGTTGGGATATCGGTGGGGTATCGACTGCAATGCACCCTGACACCAGCCGGATGACCGTCTTCGTCTATGACGGACATCCCGGTGGGGCTGGCTTTGCCGAACGTGGCTACTCAGCGGCACAAACCTGGTTGGGCGCCACCCGTGATGCGATCGGGTCGTGTGAATGCCGCGACGGTTGCCCCTCATGCGTGCAATCGCCCAAGTGCGGTAACGCAAACAACCCGCTCGACAAGGCCGGTGCGATCCGACTGCTGACGGTGCTGCTCGCCGGCGCACCAAATGTCAGCGGAAGCCTGACCGGGAACTGACGGCGACTTGGGGCGTACCGGTGGCCTGAAGCACAAGCCAACGCGCCCAGGCGCCGTGCGGCGTACAAGCTGCGCCGATGACAACATCGCCGTCAACCACAATGCATTTCAGCATCTGCGCCGAGTTGGCATGCACCACTACCTCGGCGCGCACGCAGGCCTGGGGGCTAGACATCTCAACAACGGGAGCCGCTGCCAGAGCCCCGAGGTCAGCAGCAGCACCCGCTCGTTCACGAGCGACCAGGACATCGGTCAGGACGGCAGCCCCCATCAGCATCGCGAGAAGGACGGAGGTCAAGACCAGGGCCCACACAATCGCGGCCCCAGCATCGTCTGCTTTGCGTGTCATGGCAGGACCTCTGCCGCCGCAGTTGAAGCGGAGGAAAGCGTGATCGGCCCGAATCGGGCAAACAAGCCGGGGGGTGTGATGTGGCGGCGAACTTCAACAACCAGGTAGCCGCCGGCCGCGACCACGTGGACCTCGGCCTCTGGGACCAGCCGACGAGCCTCGGCTGCAACGTCAGCGGGTGACTCACCACGAGCAGCGACTCGGGCAGCTGCTCTGGCGGACTCACCCACCGCTAGCTGCGCACCGAGAACCCCCAAGCACCAGATCGAAGCGATCAGCACGGCGACTAGCGCCAGCAGGGCGAAGGCCGCCTCAACTGTGACCGCTCCGCGTTCTGTATTCCGACCCCCAAACGGGTGTGGTTCCGGCCGGCATAAGCCGACCGGAACCACGTGGAAACACATCACCCGCCGAACCCGAAGAAGCTCAGGACCATCTTGATGATCTGCTCAAAGATCGCCTTGATGATGTTCAAGAACCAGTCGCTCGTGAGCAACTTGATCAGGAGCCCACCAAGGCCTGTGGCGGCGAGAGTGACCACGGCGTACTCGGCGGTTGCAGCACCTCGATCTAGCTCGCCTGACCGAGTCAGACGCGCCACCAAGGCGGCTCGGGTGCGGTTGTAGCGGACGGGAAGATTGCGGGTCATAGGAACTCTCCTCGCGGTTTGCTGCCGGCGACCCTCGCCGACTAGGCAGACCGTCGACTGTCAGCCAGTTCGCCATCGGCGACGAAGTTGTCAGCTGTGGACAATTGCGCCGGGGCGATGTCTGGGGATTACGGGAGCGGAACGAGAACGCCAATCCACGAGGCCACGACGGGCACGACCCCAAGTAGGACAAATGCAGGCAGGAACGCCAGGCCTAACGGCGCGGTAAGCCGCACCGCGGCAGTACGTGCTCGCGCCTCAAGCCGGGCGCGCGTGATCGCCCGAGCCTCGTCGGCTACCCGCGGCAAAAGGTCAGCGAGCGGCGCGCCAGTCTCGATCGAACGGATCACCGCCCGGGCCAGACCGGAAAGCCCGTCAACATCGGCGACACCCGACCAGGCAATCACCGGATCAGTCCCCCACAACGTGGCCGCGACGGCCCCCGAAATCACTGCAGCAATGGGATCCCCGACGCTGAGAGCAGCGGACTTTAGAGCAGCATCCGTGGGCGCCCCGGCAGCCAAACACGCGGCAATCAGATCAATAGTCAGCGGCACTTGTCGTTCGAGACGCTCACGTCTATGTCGCGCTGATGCGGTCTCGAGGGTAGGAACTAGCCGGTAGGCAACCGCGCCCAAGATCACCCCAGTGACAATCCCCCCACCACCGCCAACGAAGAGAGCCACTGCGAGAGCCAGCACAACGGCCGCAATTCGCACGCTGAGCCAGCGATGCCGAGTCGGTGCAGGTTTCTTGAGCGACGAGTGCCCGGCGGCGAGCCGATCCTTCGGTGCCCCGGCGGACACTGCACAGGCGATCGCAACTGCCGCAGCAAACGCGGCCACGACAGTATCGAGTTGTCCGTTCATCGCCGGGCGCTCACAGGTCCGACTCGACGGATGCAGCAATCCGCCACGCCCAAAGGATCCCGAGTAGCTCAAGGACCAACGCAAGACCTAGCGCCACCCGCCCCGCCGGCGTAGCAAGTAGCCAGCGACCAGGCTCGACCCCGAGCATCGCACCCAGGGCGAGCCCAATGGCTGGAAGTGCAGCAAGGACAAGGGCCGTGGCGCGCGGTTCGGCGAGGGAAATTCCGATCTCGCGACGTATCCGCTCAGATTCTCGTGCGGAGTTGGCCAGGGCCGACAGCGACGCCACCAGGCCAGCACCAGATCCGGACGCAACCTCCCAGCAGGCCCCCACACCACGGATCAACTCAGAACGCTCACCTCGAAGCGCCGAACCGATATCGCCGCCGGTACGCGCTGCCACGATCGCCGCCTGGCTGACCGTGGCCCGACTCGACGCCGAGACAGCGACGAGGCCCGACACCGGATCCCGGCCAGCAAGTAGTTCGGCGATGAGTGCATCTACCCATTCACGTTCGGCCGCGCGGCGCATCTTGGATCGAGGTCGATGTGAGTCGAACCAGCAAGACGCAGCCTGAAGTCGGCGGTGGATCACCTGGGGCAAGGCGAGATCGGGCGGCCACAGGAGTACCAGCGCGACCATCACGCACACCGAAGCTACAAGCGCTAGCGAGTCGACGAGCGGGCTGGGCAGCACTGGTCAGTCTTCTTTCGGAGCCCAGGCACCAAGGCGCGAGCGTAAGTGGTCAAGACCCGGCCCCTCGTGAATCGACTGATCGCGAATGACGAGAGCATCGACGACCTCGACGAGGGCGCCGGACCGTTGGGCGACCGAGAGTGATGCCAACCGACGTGAACCATCGGGGGCACGCTCGAGGTGCAGGACGAGGTCGAGCCCGGCGGCCACCTGGGCGTGCAGCGCCTCACGGTCGAGGCCCGCCGCCCGGCCCAGCGCCTCGAGGCGCGCCGGGACATCACCCGCCGAGTTCGCGTGAACGGTGGCATAGCCGCCCTCATGACCGGTGTTGAGGGCGGCGAGCAACTCGACGACTTCGGCACCCCGGACTTCCCCAACCACAAGACGATCGGGACGCATCCGCAAGGCCTGGCGAACCAGATCGCGCACGGTGATGGCACCGGCACCCTCGATGTTTGCCGGACGTGCCTCGAGCCGCACCACATGCGGATGTTCGGGCACGAGTTCGGCGGAATCCTCAACGATGACAATGCGTTCGCGCGGATCAACGAGGTCGAGCAACACCGACAGCCACGTTGTCTTCCCGGTACCAGTTCCGCCTGTGATCAGCACCGCTAGCCGGGCCCGCACGATCGCATGGATCCAGGGCACCAGTTGCTCCGGGATAGATCGGCACGCAACCAAGGAAGCCAGATCAAACCCCCGGCGCCGCGGCACACGAAGGCTGACACAGGTGCCTGATACGGCCAATGGCGACAGCACTGCATGCACGCGAGTGCCGTCAGAAAGTCGAGCGTCGACGAATGGTGCTGCATCGTCGAGCCGGCGGCCGCACGCCGCTGCGAGTCGCTGAGCCAGCCGGCGCACTGCCAGATCATCTGCGAACGTGACATCAACCCGCTCGATGCCACGACCTCGATCCACCCACACACGATCGGGTGCGGTGACGAGTACGTCGGTCACAGTTGGATCGGCGAGCAGCGCGGTCAGCAGCCCCGCCCCGGACATCTCGCCGTGCAGGCGATCAGCCTCAAGGAGCAGTGATTCGGGATCGAGCAGGACGCCGTCATCGCGCAAGGCGAGCGCTACATCGGTGATCGAAGGCGGCGATGCGGATAGGACCAGTTGGCCGCGAATGCGGTCGAGTACAGACGAATCGAGCAGGCTCATCGCTGCAACACCGACTCGAGGAGCAAGTGCGCCACCTGCCGGACTCGGGAGCGACGGCCAAACCCAGGCGGGTCACCTCGGTCGATGGTGGCGACGAGGCCCGAATCAAAGGGCAGCTCGGCCGCGATTGGAAGTGAGAGCCAGTGACTGATTTGCTCTGCGTCGAGCCCACCGCCGCGATCACGGCGAATGACCAGCCGCACATCCAGACAGGGCGCGACCATGGCCGCGGTGCGTGCGGCCGACGTTGCGGCGCGAACGTCGGGTGTGACGACCACGAGTACGACGTCACAGCGGGGGGCTAGTAGTTCGACGACATCGGGTCGGGAGCGGGGCAGGTCAACTACTGCCACGGCGCAACCCAAAGCGATTGAATCCAGCACAACCGGGGCCGACTTCAGCGGGATGGCCTCACCGGGCGCGCGTCCGACCGACAGAACATCGCATCCAGGGCCCCGCACCAAGGTCGCTCTGAGCCGATCGGGCGGGACGGGAGCGCCAAGATCAGCGAGGTCATGCCAGCGAGTGCCGGGGGCGTCTTCGACGCCGAGCATGAGGTCAAGGCCCGCTGAACCTGGATCCGTGTCGACGAGCACGGCGTCGAGATCGGCTGCACCAGCTGCCATGGCCAGCAAAGCGGCCAACACACTGGCGCCAGCGCCGCCCCGTCCGCCGATGACACCGATGACCCGGGCACGAGTGGTGTCAAGGGAAGTGAGCCGATCGAGCAACGCGGTCGGTGAGGCAGAGAGGTCGACGACCGAGTCTGCGCTGAGGGTCACTGCCAGTTGCCAGGGCCGCGATAACGCTGGATCACGAGTTGCAACGACGACTCCGGCGCGGCGTGGCAGAAGGGCAATGTCGGGATCATCGGCGAGGTCATCTCCGACCAGCACGAGAGGAGCATGTAGCCACCGGCCGCGTGCTATTAGGGCCGAGGATGCGACGTCGGCGTCGGACCCGGAGGCGACGACTCGGCGCCTAATGTCATCGACGAGATCGGGGTCAGCACTTAGCACTAGGGGACGTCCTCGGTCAGTCACTTGGTCACCCTGTTGTTCGACTGGCGCCCACATCAGGGCCAAGCACGCCGGTCTGGGGACGACACGGGGAATCTGCTGGCCTGTGGATGGCGCCACAACGCTCCACTAAGTTGCAGCACACCTACGATCTAGGCATGGGTGGTTCAGCGGCGTTCTTCGATCTCGACAAGACGATCTTGGCCAAGTCGAGCTCACTGGCATTCGCGCGCCCCTTCTACAAGGGCGGACTCATCGGCCGGGCCGACGTACTCAAGAGTGGGTACGCACAGTTCGCCTTCTTGGCATCGGGCGCTGACCACGATCAGATGGAGCAGATGCGGCTGTACCTCACCAGCCTCGTGGCTGGCTGGGATGTCGACCAGGTGCGCGCCATCGTCGCCGAGACGCTCGACGAGATCATTGACCCGGTCGTGTACGAGGAGGCGGTTGAACTCATCGCGGAGCACCGCGCAGCTGGACGCGCTGTGATCATCATCAGCTCGTCCGGGACCGAAGTGGTCGAGCCGATCGGTGAGCGGCTCGGCGTCGATCGCGCGATCGGCACCCAAATCGAGATCGTCAACGGCAAGTACACGGGGGAGATCGTCTTCTATGCGTATGGCGAGGGGAAGGCCGAGGCGATGCGCGCCTTGGCGGTCGAGAACGACTACGACCTGAGCACCTGCTACGCGTACAGCGACAGCATCACGGATCTGCCCATGCTCGATGCCGTAGGGCACCCAGTCTGCGTTAACCCAGACAGTGGCCTGCGCAAGATCGCAGTCGAGCGCGAATGGCCAATCTTGGATTTCGAACGACCCGTCTCGATGCCCACTGTCCGCAGGCGTCTCGCGGACATGACCGCGGAAATCAACACCGCCGATAACCGTCGGGCGGCGTTCCGAGTCGGGGCTGCCACAGTGGCCCTTGGTCTCGCCTGGTACGCGGCACGACGCCGTTCGAACTTGATCTCATAGGCCAGACCTGGGTCAGACCCATGGGATCGAGAGTCAGGCCAGCGTTCGCCGCGAGTCAGACCAGATCGGCGAGGATGCGACGCGACTCGTCAGCGCCCACTCGAACAGTCTCGGCATGCAGGATCAGCCATTGGGCAACGCCTTCGGGAGTGCCTTCGACATAAGCACGAAGCGCCTGTGAGTAAGCCGGACGCCCCGCCGCGAACAGGCCCGCTTCAGGAACGGTTAGCCCGTCTGGATCTACCCCGCGGGCTGCCAAGACCAGCCGCGTCAGTGACCTTGCGACTAGGCCAGAACCCCAGGTGAAGGGGCGTGTCACGGCGATCTCGGCATGGGCAACCGCTGCGATGACGATCGCCGGAGCCACCGACGGCTGGCTAAGTAGGCGGCTGAGCGCAGTCATCCGACGCGCTACCTCAGCAGCTGTGGGCAGCAACGCAAGCCGAAGCGGATCATCGGCAACTTCCCCCGCACGGATGCGACCGCGCTCATGGTCTGGGACGAATCCCGCTGCCACCACCGAGTGCAAACCCGACAGGACCTGCAGCGGCGCACGCCCGATCACCTCGACCTGTCGTGGGATCTCTGCCTGCAGCGCGAGCGCCGCAGCCAGCACTCGACCGATCGGTGAATCGTCGAGGGCGACACCTGACACCAACGCATCAGGGCGAACCTCAGCACCGTCCATCGCCGCACTGGCCCAACCTCCACGCAGACGTGAGGCCGCGACGACCTCCGCAGCGCGGCTGCGGATTCCGCGATCCCACAGCACGGAATCGACGGCGGCACGCGCCCGGTCGGCAGCCTCGGCAACGCCCGGCAGGTCGACTAGTGAAGCTAGGGCATCGGATGTCACAGGGTCACGGTACGAGCCGAGCATGGTCAGAGGTAAGGGGGGCACCCACGCCGAGCGCCACCGCTAGCTCGACCAAGGTTCGGCGCCGCGCAGACCTCGCAAATTGGTACCCAACCACTGGCCCGGTACCGTTGGCACGCGACCACCGTCCCTGAGAACCCGTCCGCCGCAAAGGCGCACGATTCGAACTGGAGATAGGCCAATGAGTACTGAAGCACTCGAAAACCTGCTGCGCGAGAACCGGCACTTTCCGCCGACCCCGGAATTCGCCGCAGCGGCAAATGCGAAGGCCGACATGTACGAGGAGGCCGACGCAGATCGGCTCGTATTCTGGGCCAAACAGGCAGGTGAGTTGCAGTGGGAATCTCCTTGGACCCAGGTGCTCGACTGGTCCAACGCGCCCTTCGTCAGGTGGTTCGATGGTGGCAAGCTCAACGTTTCGGTGAACTGCGTCGATCGACATGTCGCTGCAGGCCACGGCAACCAAGTGGCCTACTTCTTTGAAGGTGAGCCAGGCGATAGCCAGACCATCACCTACGCACAGTTGCTGCACGACGTCTCACAGGCAGCCAACGCGCTAGAAGCGCTCGGAGTCCAGGCCGGTGATCGCGTTGCGATCTACCTGCCGATGATCCCCGAGGCAGTTGTGGCAATGCTGGCCTGTGCCCGCATCGGCGCCGTCCACTCGGTGGTGTTCGGTGGGTTCTCAGCAGAAGCCCTCCGCTCGCGCATCGAGGATGCTCAGGCAGTGCTCGTTATTACCGCCGACGGGGGCAACCGCAAGGGCAAGCCAATGCTGCTCAAGCAGGCGGTTGACGATGCCGTCGCGCTGTCGCCATCCGTGCGTAACGTGCTCGTCGTACGACGTACAGGGCAGGAAGTTGCGTGGACCGATAAGGACCTGTGGTGGCACGAGCAGCTTGCAGAACAGCCCAAAACCCATGAGGCGCAGGCATTCGACGCTGAGCACCCGCTGTTCATCCTCTACACGTCCGGTACCACAGGAAAGCCGAAGGGCATCCTGCACACCACCGGTGGCTACCTCACGCAGGTTGCGTTCACACACAAGAATGTCTTCGATCTCAAGCCCGACACTGACGTCTATTGGTGCACCGCGGATGTCGGCTGGATCACCGGACACTCTTACGTTGTTTTCGGTCCGCTAGCCAACCGCGCAACCTCGTTAATTTACGAAGGCACCCCCGACACTCCGCACAATGGTCGATGGTGGGAACTCATCGAGAAGTACGGCGTCACGATTCTCTACACCGCGCCGACCGCGATCCGCACCTTTATGAAGTGGGGCCGCGCCGTTCCAGATGGGTTCGACATGTCCTCCCTTCGTTTGCTGGGTTCTGTCGGTGAGCCGATCAATCCAGAAGCCTGGATGTGGTACCGGCACGTGATCGGCGGGGATCGCTGTCCGATCGTGGATACGTGGTGGCAAACCGAGACCGGCGCAATCATGATCAGCCCGCTGCCCGGCGTCACCGCAACCAAGCCTGGATCAGCCATGCACGCGCTCCCCGGAATCGGGGCCGACGTGATCGATGACGAGGCCCGCCCAGTGGGCAAGGGCGGCGGCGGCTACCTCGTCCTCACTGAGCCATGGCCCTCGATGCTTCGCGGAATCTGGGGCGACCCGGAACGCTACGCCGAGACGTACTGGTCGCGGTTTGCCAATACCTACTTTGCTGGCGACGGAGCCAAATTCGACGACGACGGTGCCGTATGGCTCCTGGGCCGGGTCGATGACGTCATGAACGTGTCGGGCCACCGCATTTCGACTGCCGAGGTCGAGTCCGCCCTCGTATCGCACCCTGCCGTGGCAGAAGCAGCGGTCGTCGGTGCTGCTGATGAGACCACCGGCCAGGGGATCGTCGCGTTCGTCATCTTGCGGCAGGACGTCGAACCGGACGAGCACATCGGCGTGGCCCTGCGACATCACGTGGCCAAAGAAATCGGACCCATCGCGAGACCCAAGCAGATCCTGGTCGTCGCCGAACTCCCCAAGACCCGCTCGGGCAAGATCATGCGACGCCTGTTGCGCGATATCGCCGAGCACCGATCCATCGGTGACGTCACAACTTTGGCCGATCCGATGGTCATGCATTTGATTGGCGAGGGCCTCACCGCTGCCAAGGGCGCAGAAGACTGATCGGTCCACCGATGGTGTGAGTCTTGCCCGGACTGGCACCGGCTCCCCTGCAGAGTCGATACCCTGCAGGGGAGCAAGTGCGAGACGTAGGTCACGACCTCGCCGCATTCAGTGCCCACGAGGAGGATCAGGCCATGGTTGTGAAGCAGTCGCTCGGCACTTTGGTGACCGGTGTCACCGAGGACCTTTCTGCTGTCATCCGCGGTGAAATCGAGCTCGCGAAGACCGAGATCCGCGAATCCGCTCAGGCTGCCTCCAAAGGGGCCGGGCTGCTAGTAGTTGCAGCTGGCGTCGCATTCTTCGCCGTGCTGTTCCTGCTCGTCACGGCCGCCTGGGTCCTCGTCCAACTTGGTCTGCCCTACTGGGCCGGCTTCTTCATCGTCGCTCTGGTGTTGATTGCCACTGCCGTTGCCCTGGCGGTTCTGGGACGAAAGCAACTCGAGAATGCGAAGGGACTCGAACGCTCTCCAGCCTCCCTGGCTAAGACGCGAGAGTTGCTGTCGCGAACGACGACTGAGTCTGCGTGACGGTCTCTGACTTACCCGACTCCAGCGATGTCATTCGCATCGACGGCCCTTGGACGCACCGCGACATCACCGCGCATGCCTGCCGATTCCATATCGTCGAAGCCGGAGAAGGCCCGCTTGTTGTTCTCCTGCATGGCTTTCCATTGTTCTGGTGGACCTGGCGCAACCAACTGGTCACGCTTGCCGCAGCTGGCTACCGCGCCGTCGCAATGGACGTCCGCGGCTATGGCGGCAGCGACCACACCCCGCACGGCTATGACCCGCTGACCCTGGCAGCCGATGTAGCGGGAGTGATCAGAGCCTTGGGCGAACCCCACGCGGTCGTCGTAGGCCAAGGCTGGGGAGCCATCACCGCATGGACTCTTGCGGCGCTGGAACCTGAACTTCTTCGCGGCATCGCCGTGGTGGGGATGCCGCATCCCGCCCTACTGCGCCATGCGCTGCTCAACGACTCGGAGCAACGTCGACTCGGGAGTTACCTCTGGGGTCTGCAAGTACCCTTCCTGCCCGAACGTCGACTAGTACACGACCATGCCGCGCAGGTAGAGACCTACTTGCGAGCATGGGGCGCACCCGGTTGGCCCGACCCACCCACGGCCCGCACCTATCGAGCCGCGATGCTCATCCCGAATACCGCTCACTGCTCGGTCGAATACCACCGATGGGCAGTCCGTTCCATCCCACGCCGCGATGGCCGACGATTCCAGTCAGTAGTTGCTGAGCCGCTCACGGTGCCAGTGCTACAGATCCATGGGCTTCTAGACGGGGCGATCTTGCCGCGCGTTGTCGACGGCGGGGAGCGCTATGCCGGCGCCGGCTATACGCGAGCCGACCTGCCCTCAGTGGGGCACTTCCCACAGGAAGAGTCGCCGGTAGCCTTCGACGAGGTACTCATTCCCTGGTTGAAGTCAGTTCAGGTTGAGGAAACTGGGTAGCAGGTCTGCCCGAGGCTGGCCGCGATCATTGCTTGGTGGCACAGGAGCCAGGGTCCAGCGGTGTCGAAGCCGTAGCCCCGCGACGAGCAGCCTCTGCCACTTGATGCGCCGTCAACGCATAGCCAGTGTCTGGATCATCAACAGCCGCAGCGAAGATGACACCGTCGACTAGGCCATCAGGCGACAGGAGCGGGCCACCGGAGTTACCGGGGCGGATCGTCCCCCGCACGGAGTAGACCTCACGAGTGGTTACTCCATCGCCGTAAATGTCGGTGCCACGGGTGGACAGGACGGCACGAATGCGCCCCGCAGATGCCGCTAAAGCGCCCCCTCCCGGGAACCCAGCGATCACCACTGCATCCCCTCGCCGAGCCGAATCAACGAACTCCAACTGCGGAGCGTTCAGCCCTGGTACGAGCAGGACGGCGATGTCGAGCACCGGATCGAGATACACGATCGATGAGGGCCACACCTGGCCGGTACCGCGCACAAGGACATCAGGATTGGCCACACCGGCAACCACATGTGCGTTTGTCATAACGCGATCAGATGCATAGACAAAGCCGGATCCATCAACGTGGGTGTCGCAGTCGCTGGTATAGCCCTCGATCTTGACCAGCGATCCCCAGGCATGGCGTACAGCCCGATTGTTGAGCAAGGCTGGGTCGGGAGGATCAACGGAAGCCGCGGCGCTGAAGGGCAACCCAGCGAGCGCGTTGGGAATGCCAGTGGCATTGAGCGCAGACCGCAGCCCCGACATCAACCCGTGCGTTTTGCCCGGCAGCACGCGGTCAAGAGCACCGATAACTGCCGACCCCCGCACCTGAGAGGACACCGGCGCCCAGGGAACCGTGATCGCAACCCCCGCGAGCACCCATGTCACGAGCCCCACCACGAACACTCCGAAAGCCGCACCAATGACTGAATCCAAGGTGCGTATCGGGCGCCACGGCAACAAGCCCTGCACCCTGCGAGCCACCAGCGCAGCCACTGCCTTACCAATCGCCGCACCGCCTAGGACCACGGCCAGCGCTAGCGCCAGACCGAGGCCACCGGACACGCTGTCAAGCACGCGTGGGGCAACGAGTGCCCCCAACACTGCGCCAGCGGCGAACCCAACCGCAGCAAATGCCCCACCGATAAGGCCCGTACGCCAGCCAGCTAAAGCCGCCAACACCGCGGCGACCACGATGACCCAATCGAGGACGTTCATAGCCACTTTTCTGGGAGCGGTCGAACCGCGGACTCATCCCAAGGCTGTTCCCAACCGCAGAGGGCAAACACCCGCGACAACAAGCCGCCGGTGAAGCCCCACACGAGCAAACCCCGCACATCAAAGGCCGGGCCGACAAATCCCGAGGGATGCCGTACCGAATACCGGTTGGCCGGATCGAGCAGCTCACTCATCGGCACACGCAGAACCTGCTCGACCTCGCCCCGATCGACGACTCCGACGGGGGAGTTAACGCGCCACCACGCAACGACCGGAGTGACGATGAACCCGGATGGGGGGAGCCACAGCGCAGGAAGCACCCCAACTACATGAACCCCCGCCGGGTCCAGCCCGGTTTCCTCCTCCGCCTCCCGAAGCGCCGTCGCGACGACGTCGATATCGGTGTCGTCGACGACCCCGCCGGGAAAGGCCGGCTGACCGGGGTGGCTGGACATGGTCAACGAACGTTGAATGAGCAGCACATCCGGGCCGTCGACACCTTCGCCGAACAGCATCAGCACAGCCGAGTTTCGGCCACCTTCGTCGGGCGGCACCCATCGCGACAGTTGCTCTGCGGTGACGGTGCGCTGCAGGTGACGCAGCGGCAGCAGCCACTCGGGCAGGTCGACCTCAAGATCTGATGGATCCCGATCAGGCTCAAGGGTCACGGCGAAACCACCCCCGCGCTCACTTGCGACCCTCGGTCGTAACCAGCGCAGCAGCAACCACCGGGTCTGTTGGTCCGATGCCAAAGGACGGGCACATCCGAGCGAGTGGACAAGCACCGCACGCAGGCTTGAGCGCATGGCAGCAACGGCGCCCGTGGAAGATGACGCGGTGCGAGAGCATGGTCCACTCACGACGTTCAACTAGCTCTCCGACCTGGGCCTCAACCTTCACCGGATCAGTCTCCTGCGTCCAACCAAAGCGGCGAGAGAGCCTGCCAAAGTGCGTATCGACAGTGATCCCAGGCACGCCGAAGGCATCACCTAGAACAACGTTGGCCGTCTTACGTCCGATGCCTGGCAGGGTCACAAGGTCGACCAAGCGCCCTGGTACCTGCCCGTCAAAGCGGTCACACAGGGCCTGCCCGATACCGATGATCGAGTTGGTTTTGGCTCGGAAGAAGCCGGTGGGCCGGATGAGGTCCTCTAGTTCATCGCGGTCGGCGCCCGCGTAGTCAGCCGCGCTGCGATACCGGGCAAAGACGGCCGGGGTCACTTGATTGACTCGTCGATCGGTGCACTGCGCAGACAAGACAGTGGCCACGACCAATTCGAGTGGAGTGGTGAAATCAAGTTCGCAGTGAGCATCTGGGTAGGCCTGGGCGAGGAGCCGATTCATGCGCCTAGCCCGCCGGACGAGCGCCGTTGGGGATTCCCCTGTTGGCGTGGTCGAGAGTGAAGCGGTCATCGCGGTCAGCCTACGGGGCCGAACGGCTGAACTCGTACCCAGCGAGGGCTCAAGTTTATGGCCAATGTGCCGATGAAGGAGTTGGTGGCGCGTCTTACTTTGATTGGTAGGGCATCCGGAGCGCTGTCAAAACGGAGGGCTGCATGACCACATCGACCGATCGAGCAAAGCTTGAGGACCCGGAATTAGGCGCAGATATCGACACATCTGCCCTTGATCCAGCCGCCCTTGATGCTGATGACCGCGCAGACGCCGCCAAGGCGCGTCGTGCGGCCCGTAAAGCTGCCCGAGCGGCCACGCCGCCGCCCGAACGTGATGCCTCGTTCGACCACCTCTCCCTTGACGATCTTCGGCGCACGCGCGCGGACCTAGCCGACGAAGAGACCCGGGTTTCCTACTGGCGACGGATCATCCAGGCGAGGCTCGACGTAGTGCGCTCAGACATCTCCGAATCGACCCAGGTCGCGGACCTCACCCGGGTGCTCACTGAGGCTCGATCGTCGCACCGCCGCGTAGCGAACTTGTCGGTATTCCCAGTGGGAGACATTCCACCGCTACCCGACCTGGCGGAAGTCTGGGCACGTCAGGCAAACCCAGCAGATCCACTTGCACTTCAGCGGCTCATCGATGACCTCGAGCGGGCCGAGCGAGAGCTGTCGTTCTTCCGAGTCGAGTTACATCGCAACATCGACGCCGTAACGACCGAACTCATTGCTCGCTACCGCGAGCAGCCACTTTTGGCCCTGCAGATCCTGCCGCACGACCCATTACAGGGCCCTTGACCTCGAAGTCCCGGACCTCAGGGGTAGCGGGCTAATGCTGGGCTGTGCAAGGCCACTGGCCTCGACTAGCCCAGCCACCTACCCGTGCACGGACCTCCCTACCGTCGTGATCTTCGATGCGTCACACTGTCCTCGGTCAGCCGATCCCCAAACGACCGGTATGTTGACCTCACACTTGGTGACGCTGCCTCGGGAGGACCCTGTTGGACGATGTACTTATGCGGGCGCCTCTATTCGCGGCGCTCGACGTAGAAGCTGCCGCGGCACTGAAGTCCTCCATGGACGAGCGTCGGCTCCTCAAAGGTGAAGTGCTCTTCTCGGAGGGCGACTCTGGTGACCGCCTTTACGTTGTGACGGAAGGCAAAGTAAAACTCAGCCATTCGTCCGGTGACGGACGAGAAACCCTCCTCGCGGTGATGGGTGAGGGCGAGATGTTCGGCGAACTAAGCCTTTTCGATCCCGGCCCCCGAACTGCCACAGTCACGGCGCTCACCGACACCACCGCTCTCGGACTTGGCCACGCGGCGCTTCGGCCCTGGCTCACTGGACGCCCTGAAGTCGCAGAGGCACTGCTGCAGGCCTTGGCCCAGCGCCTCCGCCGCACCAACGAAGCTCTCTCAGATCTGGTCTTCTCCGACGTCCCCGGCCGGGTGGCCAAAGCACTGCTCGATTTGGGCGAACGCTTTGGTCAGGTACGGGCCGATGGCCTACATGTCACGCACGACATGACTCAGGAAGAGTTAGCACAGTTGGTCGGCGCCTCCCGTGAGACGGTCAACAAGGCGCTCGCTGACTTCGCGTCACGCGGCTGGCTCCGACTTGAGTCGCGCTCGGTGGTCCTCATCGACATTGAGCGCATGCAACGTCGCGCTCGCTGAACCAGCACCCTAGATGCCGGGTCAGCCACAGGCAGCGAACTGAGTAGGGCCAAGTTCGCTAGTTCGTCTCGTGCAGATAGTCCAACTGCGCAGTGACCGACATACGCGCAGCCGGCCACAACTGCAGCGGCGTATCGGCGTAGACCATTGCGACGATCTCATCCGCGGTCACCGCGCCGGCCCGTAGCGCACCGCGCACCTGCTCGAGCCGTGAATGTCGGTGCGCGAGATACCCAGCGACCGCAGCCAATGGGTCGGCCAACGCTGGGCCGTGTCCGGGCAGAATCCACGAGGACCCGGTCGACTCGATGAGCGCGCCAATGCGTACAAGCGACTCAAGGTAGTCGCCAAGGCGACCATCGGGTGGTACGACCAGGGTTGAGCCGCGGCCCAATACGGTGTCGCCGGTGAGCACAGCGCCATCGGCGACCAGATGAAATGACAGCGAATCCGCGGTGTGCCCGGGGGTCGCGATGATCTCAACGACCAGACCATCGACATCAAGAATCATCCCTCCCTGAAGACCTTCACTGCCATATCGATACATCGGGTCGAGTGCCGCGACCGGAGCACCCGTCAGGTCAGCGAGACGACGCGCACCGTCGGAATGATCCGAATGCCCGTGTGTGAGCAGGATCTGCGCCACCCGTCGCCCAGCCGTCGCAGCAACGATTGACCCCAGATGATCAAGATCATCTGGGCCCGGATCGACCACGAACACCGAGCCAGAATCAGGCTCGGCCAATATCCAGGTGTTTGTCCCATCGAGGGTCATCGGCGAGGGGTTGGGGGCCAGCAGGCAGATCGCTCGCGCAGTGACCAAGCCGCCGAGCCAGGGAGTATCGCCCCCCAGAGGAAGGCCGCCCAAGGGGAGAATACTGCCGCTCATATGAGACCACTCTCGCCCAGGTCCACCTCGGTCAAGGGCTGGGTGTCATCGATGATCTGACGGGTGCTCGCGTGGATCACTCGCCAGACCACTTGCCCGTCGGTCTCCACCGGGTGGGGCATCCTCGGAACGATGGTCCGCTTTCGCGCCGCAGCGAGTGCCTCAGTCACCGAATCAGTCTCTGTGAGCAGTCGCATGGTTGCAACAGTGGGAATCCACATGTCCAGCTCGCCAGATTGCCAGGCGGTCATCGCGTCAATCGGCCGAATCCAGGCGACCCGGTCAGCTTCGCCGTCGACTTCGTAGGTGCGTTGTCCTTTGGGGATACCCGCGACGAGGAACCTGGCGTCATACCGGCGGGACTCATCCTCGGGAGTAATCCAATGCGTGAGCGGAACGAGGCTGCCGTCATCAACCACCAGCCCACGACGGTCAAGGATCTGGGTGAACGAGGTTCGACCTGCCACCAACTCCGAACGGTCAGCCCGAAGGTCGGTGGCCGGATCCACCGCTTCACCGTGTGCATCAAGTGCGATCAAGACACCGCATTCCTCGAAGGTCTCGCGCGCAGCGGCGGCGAGAATCGACACGGGGTCAGAGGTCGACAGCGACTTACCAACCTCGACGAGATCGCTGTGTGCGGCGATCGGAACGGTCGAATCTTCGGGGTCGACAGCTCCCCCGGGATAGACGTACATTCGAGGGGCAAACGACATCGAAGGTTTGCGTCGCATCACAAAGACTTCAACGCCGCGCTCGCCGTCGCGAAGCAAGCAGACGGTGGCCGCGTGCCGTGGGACCACGGGCTGGATCGGTGCCACAGCGGTACTCACGTTCGTAGTAGCGCCCTAGTCGCGAACTTCGACGATCATTTCGACCTCGACTGCTGAATCGAGCGGCAGAACAGCGACACCAACCGCCGAACGAGCGTGGATACCGGCGTCTCCGAAAGCCACACCAATCAACTCGCTGGCACCGTTCATCACTGCGCCTTGGCCGGTGAAGTCACTGGCTGAGGCAACAAAACCCAAGACCTTGACCACCCGAACTACCTTGTCGAGATCGCCGAGAACCGACTTCACGGCTGCGATCGCATTGATGGCGCAGATGGCAGCGAGTTCTTTGGCCTGATCTGCTGTGACCTCGGCCCCAACCTTGCCGGTGAGACTCATCGCTCCGGCGACCATGGGCAACTGACCCGAGGTGTAGACGTAGTTACCTGACCGCACGGCTGGGGTGTACGCCGCGATTGGCGGAACTACCTCAGGGACGGTGCGGCCGATCTGGGCAAGTCGATCTTCGACGTTACTCATCTACATCACGCTTTCGGTCGTTTGAGGTAGGCGACCATGTTCTCGCTGTTGGGGCCGGGAACTACCTGAACGAGTTCCCAACCATCCTGCCCCCAATTATCGAGGATCGCCTTGGTGGCATGCACCAGCAACGGCACTGTTACGTACTCCCACGTTGTCATGGCCCGACCTTAGGCCCTGAGCCGGACCCGATGCGCGCGCCCCACCGGGCCGACCGCTCATGGGGGACGTACCCTCAAGACGTGCCTGCTCCTAACGACATCGACTGGGATGGGGTACGCCTGCACGTTGTCACCGGCAAAGGTGGCACTGGGAAGACGACCGTCGCCGCCTCCCTTGCCATCGCGCTAGCGACTGGAGGCAAGCGTGTGCTCGTCCTCGAGGTCGAGGGTCGCCAAGGTTTGGCCCAACTCTTCGACGTGCCGCCTCTGCCGTACGCCGAACGCCGCGTAGCCATTGCGCCCGACGGCGGCGAAGTGTTCGCGAACGCGGTCGATCCCCAAGAGGCGCTGCTCGAGTACCTCGAAATGTTCTACAACTTGCGCCGCGCCGGCACTGCACTGCGCAAGATGGGCGCAATCGACTTCGCAACCACAATCGCTCCAGGCGTTCGAGACGTGCTGCTTACCGGGAAGGCGAAGGAGGCCGTGCGACGCAAGGTCGACGGCGTACTCGCCTACGACGCAGTTGTCATGGACGCGCCGCCCACTGGTCGCATCGCTCGATTCCTCAACGTAAACAGCGAAGTCGCGGGGCTTGCCCGCTCGGGTCCAATCCGCACACAGGCGGACGCCGTGATGGACGTCATCGGATCACCACTCACTGCCGTACACATCGTGACGTTGCTCGAGGAGATGCCGGTGCAGGAGTGCGCCGACGGGGTCGCCGATCTTGTCGAAGCCGGCCTGCCAGTAGGGGGGATCATCGTCAACCAGGTACGCCGCCCACTGCTCAACGCAGACAGCCAGACAGCAGCGCTCGCTGGCACGTGGGATCGCGACACGATCTGCGCCGATCTCATCCGCGCTGGCGTCCTCACCCCGAGTGGAACCCTCGTCGGATCCTCTGACATCCCCGCAGATCACCTCATCGATTCATTGCTACTCGAAGCCCGCGAACATGCCGAACGCCTCGCGCTTGAGCAGCGCGAACGCGCGACCCTGCGTTCCCTGAGTCGACCGATATACGAGTTGCCTTACCTCAGCGACGGAGTCGACGTCGGATCCCTATATGAGTTCGCCGAAGAACTACGCGGGCAAGGCATGGCATGAACGCGGCCAACGAGGTGGCCCCCCGCAGCCCAGCTTTCAACGTCGATCGCTTGCTCGACGATCGATCAATTCGGATCATCGTCTGCTGCGGATCTGGCGGTGTCGGCAAGACCACGACAGCAGCTGCGATGGCCTTACGCGCTGCAGAGCGCGGCCGGAAGGTCGTCGTCCTCACTATCGATCCCGCACGCAGGCTTGCTCAGTCGATGGGCTTGACCGAACTGGACAACGAGCCCCGACTCGTCCTTGGCACCACCGGCGACGGAACGCTGTCGGCGATGATGCTCGACATGAAGCGCACGTTCGATGACTTCGTAGAGGCAAACGCCGAACCCGAACGAGCAGCCACAATCTTGGCCAATCCGTTCTACCAATCGCTGTCTAGCTCGTTTGCGGGCACGCAGGAATACATGGCGATGGAGAAGCTCGGTCAGCTGCGCGCGTTCGCCGACTCGACCGGCGCGTGGGACCTCATAGTGGTCGACACACCACCGTCTAGGTCAGCATTAGATTTCCTCGATGCCCCACGTCGACTCGGGTCATTCTTGGACGGCCGATTCATCCGACTCCTCGCAGCACCAGCTAAGGCAGGTGGCCGCGCGTATCTCAAGTTGCTGTCTGCGGGCTTCGGAGTATTCACCTCCATACTCGGCAAACTCCTTGGTGGCCAAGTACTTTCGGACGTACAAGCCTTCGTCGGATCTGTCGATACCCTCTTTGGCGGCTTCCGCGAACGCGCCGACGAAACCTTCGCCATGCTGCAGGCCGACGACACCGCCTTCGTGGTAATTGCCACTCCCGAGCGCGATGCACTGCGTGAAGCGGCGTACTTCGTCGAGCGGCTCGAAACCGAGTCGATGCCCCTCGCCGGGCTAGTGCTCAACCGAGTTGCCTCGACCGATATCCCCGAGCTCGATGCCACGACATCAATTGCCAGCGCGCACCGCCTTGACGCTGAGTCAGACGGACGCACGTCGGCGCTACTGCGCATCCATGCCGAGCGGGCTTCGGCACTCGATCGCCAACGTCGACTAGCTGAACGATTCACATCGGCACATCGCAAGGTGGCGGTATCAACAGTTCCCGCTATGGCCGCCGACGTCATCGATCTTGACAGCCTGCGCGCCGTTGGGGCTGCGTTGAGCGCACATGGCCATTCAACAAAAGGTGGGTAGGACCACATCGGTCCTACCCACCTTTTTGCGAGCCTGAATTACTAGCCGGAACTAGCCAGCTGCGACGTGCCGCTCGCGAAGGTCGATCTCCGCGTGATCGCTGAGTGCAACCTCGTACTCCTCACGCGCCGTCTCCAACAAACGACGCCAGGACGTGACGTGCGGTCGACGCCTCAGCAGAGCGCGCCGCTCGCGTTCGGTCATGCCGCCCCACACACCGAACTCAATATTGTTATCGAGCGCGTCTGACAAACATTCCGTACGGACGTTGCATGCTAGGCACACAACCTTCGCTCGGTTTTGCGCAGCTCCTTGCACGAACAATTCATCCGGATCAGTAGTGCGGCATGCCGCACCCGCCGTCCACTCCGATGTCCAAGTCATCGCAGGACTCCCCCCATAGGCTTGCTGACCTCGACCTGCAGTTAAACCAGGCCAGGTCAATGACCCAGGCTCGATCACAACGACAGATCGGGCCGAGGCCACTTTGCCTCGACACCTACGAATTTACGCATCAGACCGTGGATTCGGTTAGGCCATTTAAGACTATCCTTAATAGTTATTTATGACTATCCCCTGCTCAGAATTGCTACTGGCCAGTAGCACGATTCCACTGAGCCGAACGTCCACTATGCATGTCCCTGGAAATCACGACGTAGGCTTGTCTCAATATGTCCACTACTCCAGCACCGAACGCACTCGCGCCGCGCTCTCCACGGCTGCGCGACTCGTTTAGCCGACTCGCGCTGTTCCTGGTTGTCAGCCTTCTCGCCGGGGCGTTAGCAGCGGCAACGGTCCTGCCATTTCTCGGTGGAGCCGGAGTCGCCGCGCGGGGCCTCGTCACCAGCTATGAATCCCTACCCGATCACCTGACAACGCCACCGCTACCCCAGCGATCACGAATCCTCGCCGCAGACGGCAGTCTCATCGCGACCATCTACGAACAGAACCGAATCGAGGTGCCGCTGGCCGAGATTGCGCCCGTCATGCGCCAGGCCATCGTGGCAATCGAGGACGGTCGCTTCTACCAACACAACGGAATCGACCCACGAGGGCTGCTCCGCGCCCTAGTCGGAAATGCTGGCTCAGGTTCGCAGACTCAGGGCGGGTCAACACTGACTCAGCAGTACGTGAAGAACGTCTTCGTTAACAGCGCAGCGACCCAAGCCGAGGCCACCGCGGCACGCGCCCGCAGTATCGGACGCAAGCTCAAGGAAATACGGTACGCACTTGCCATTGAGCGTCAACTGTCCAAGGACGACATCCTCGAGCGGTATCTCAACATCGCCTACTTCGGAGCGGGCGCTTACGGAGTAGAGGCAGCGGCCCACCGATACTTCTCCAAGTCGGCTAGCCAACTATCACTGGTGGAAGCCGCCACCTTGGCCGGAGCGGTGCAGCAGCCCGTTGCCTACGACCCAACTCGAAACCCGCTGTCATCGCAGAAGCGACGCGCAATGGTGCTAGGCCGCATGGTCGATATGGGCTACATCACCCAAGCAGCGGCGAACAAGGCCAAGGTCATCCCTACCACCTCATTCCTCAAGCCAACAAAGTCGCGCAACGGCTGCACGACGTCCTACGCACCGTTTTTCTGCGACTACGTCTACCGAATTCTCAAGAGCAGCCCGGCATTTGGAAAGACACCAGCCGATCGCGAAGCATTCCTGCGGCGCGGTGGCTACACGATCCGCACCACGCTAGACCCGGTTGCCCAAAAGGCTGCCCAGAAGTCGGTTGACACCCACATCCCGCGAAAGGACGCCAGCCGCAAGGTGGCTGCCATTTCGATGGTTCGACCAGGTACTGGCGCGATCGTCGCGATGGCGCAAAACCGTTCCTGGGGAACCACTGGGAGAGGCACGACCACCTACAACTTCAACGTCGGCGCCGACCTCGGTGGCAGCCTGGGCGCGCAGGCCGGATCAACCTTCAAGGCCTTCACACTCGCGGCTGCTATCGAGAAGGGGATCTCGCCCTTCCAGGTCATCGACTCGCCACAGCGCAAGACGTTCGACAACTTCGTCAACTGTCAAGACGGTGCGAAGTTCCCGCCGTACACGGTGAACAACTCAACGGGCGCCGGACGGTTCGACATGCTGCAAGGCGCCGCGTACTCGATCAACACCTTCTTCATGGGACTCGAAGAAATGACAGGTGTCTGCCGGCCTGCTGACATCGCCGAAAGCTTCGGCCTGCGACGAGGAGACGGCACAGCATTGCAGCGCGTGCCCTCGTTCACACTGGGCACTCAGGAGGTAACGCCGCTTGGAATGGCCGAGGCGTATGCGACCCTGGCCAACCACGGAGTGCACTGCGACAGCGTGGCAATTACCAAGATCACCGACCGGGATGGCAAGAGCATCGCAGTCCCGTCCGCCAGTTGCGCCCCCGCGGTAACCCGTCAGGTGGCCGACTCAGTGACAGGCATCTTGTCGCAGGTAATTGACGGGCCACTGCCCGGTCGCACCGGCGCGCGCATGAGTCTGGGGCGCAACGCCGCTGGAAAGACTGGAACCATCAATGACTCCGCCGCCGTGTGGTTCGTTGGATACACACCTGACCTTGCTGCTGCCGTTGCCACCTATGACCCACGCGGCGGATACGGCTACCCGATGAAGAACATCGTCATCGGCGGTCACTACTTCGCCCAGGTCTTCGGCTCGAGCCTGCCTGGCCCGATCTGGCGCGAAGCAATGCTCGCCGCCCTCATCAACACTCCCAAGACACCTTTCGACCTGTTAGCCCTGGACGGAATCAGTACCTACACCGGCCCTGTCGACCCCTGTGTGCCACCTTCGGGAGCACCCTCCGGGGCACCATCATGGACACCGTCGGGGCTACCGTCTGGCTCGACCTGCCCCAGCGCATCAGTCTCGGCGAGCCCCAGCGCATCAGTCTCGGTGAGCGCTACTCCATCGCCAACGCCGGCGCCCTCTACGACCCCCACGCCTACCGTGGAGCCCACCCCGAGCCCCACCGTGTCGGTAACTCCGCAGCCCACCATGAGCGGTCCGGTCCTCTAGCCACAGTTGGGAAAGCGGCCCGACTGCGCGACTACTGGACGAGTGCCGAGGCACGGCCGGCAGCACTTGAGCTAGGAGCCCAACGCTGCTTTCACTGCTGAGGCAACCCGACCACCGTCAGCGCGTCCCGCGATCTTGGGAGTGAGCACCTTCATCACCGCACCCATCATGCGCGGGGAATCTGCGCCGCTCTCGGCCACGGCAGCCGCCACAAGTGCTGCAAGCTCGTCATCGGACAACTGCGCGGGCAAATAAGCCTCGAGCACCTGAAGTTCGGCGCGCTCACGGTCGGCAAGCTCAGGCCGGGCAGCATCGTCGTATGCCGTGGCTGATTCACGCCGCTTCTTGGCCTCGCGGCCTAGCACTGTGACCACCTCGGCGTCGGTGAGTTCACGCGCCTCCGCTCCCGAAACTGCCTCGTTCTTCATAGCAGTTAGCGCCATCCGTAGCGTGGCAGAACGCAGCTCGTCGCGCGCACGGATCGAGTCGGTGAGATCGTCGCGCAGTTGCTTCTCCAGTGAACTCATTGCGCCATCCTCCCGCATGCGCTCGCACACAACCACGCCGACGTGCGATCCTCACACAGTGAATCGTGCGAGCCGAGGCCTGCTAGGTGCTGCAGCGCTAGGCGCGGCCGGCTTGGCCTACGCCGTAGCAGAGGCACATCACTACATCCTTCGACGAATAACTGTGCCTGTTCTCGCCGAGGGTCAGGCCCCGCTTCGCGTGCTGCATCTTTCTGACCTGCACCTGACACCGCGCCACAACGGCCGCATTGCGTGGGTTCGCTCCCTGGCAGCGCTGCAGCCCGATCTTGTGGTCGTCACCGGAGACTTCCTGGCACACCCCGAGGCCGTGCCGTCAGCCCTGAAAGCACTCGAGTCGTTGCTCAGCCGGCCGGGGGTGTTTGTCCTTGGCTCGAATGACTATTTCGCGCCAAGATTCGTGCGGCCGTGGCTCTACCTCACGGCTCCGAGCGAACTTGACGTAGGCCGCACACCGCTGCCGTGGGGTGAACTAGTCAAGGGCCTTGCCAGCGGCGGCTGGCACGACCTGTCGAACGCCAGGGCTCGAATTGAGGTCGCCGGCCGCGATCTCGACATCCGCGGAGTCGATGATCCACATATCGAGCGCGACAGATACGACCTCGTGCAAGGCCGCTTCGACGTCACTGCCGACCTTGCTCTGGGAGTGACACATGCGCCCTATCTGCGTGTCCTGGATGCAATGAGTGCGGATCGAGCCGATCTGATCCTGGCCGGTCACACCCACGGTGGCCAGATCTGCGTACCCGTATTCGGTGCACTCGTCACCAACTGCGATCTAGACACGGCACGCGCCAAGGGACTGTCTCGGCATCCGAGCGATGCGCAAACCTGGGATTCCTCCGCGGAGACGCACCGCGCCTACCTGCACGTCTCGGCGGGATTGGGCACCTCCCCATACGCGCCAGTGCGGTTCGCCTGCCCTCCGGAGGCGACCCTGCTCACCCTCACTGCGCGCGGCTGACACATCGCCGACAGCGCACACCTCGCCCTAGACGGCGTAGCCCGTTTTGGCTCCACACGCCGACGCCCATAGACTCGACCCGCTCCATCGGGGTGTAGCGCAGCTTGGTAGCGCGCTTCGTTCGGGACGAAGAGGTCGTGGGTTCGAATCCCGCCACCCCGACACACAACAAAGGGCCGACCTTCGGGTCGGTCCTTTGTTGTCCCACCGGTGCGCACCATTCGGGAGGAACGACGCCGCAAGGCGGAGCGACGGGTCCCGCCACCCCGGATGTCACTGCTCACGGGGCTCGGGGTGTCAGAACGGCAGCGCAACGAAAGCCGATGTGACTCATCCCGGTGTCGATCATCTGCGGACGTCGCGCAGCTGGTCTATAGCGCAGGCAGTAGGAGTCTGCGCACAAGAACGACCCGCCCTTAATGACCTTTCGAGGCACGCGGAAGGTCGGCTGCCTCGGGTCCAGGCTGTCCTCGGGTGAACCACCACGCGGATCGCGGGGGGCGCAGCACGGGGCGACGTCGGCGAAGCGCGCCTCGACGTACCAATCGTCCGTCCACTCCCAGACGTTGCCCGCCATATCATGCAGCCCAAACCCGTTCGACGGGTAGCTCCCAACCCGGGTCGTCGTCCCATAGCCCTGGTCGGCGCGCCACGGGAAGTCACCATGCCAGTAGTGCGCACGGCGCTCACCAACGCCCTCAGGCTCATCACCCCAGGTGAAAGCTGCGCCCTCGAGCCCGCCCCGCGCGGCGCGCTCCCACTGCGCCTCGGTCGGCAGCGTCAGCCCCGCCCAGTCGGCGTAGGCGCGCGCGTCCTCGTGCGCGACGTGCACGACAGGGTGCTCCGCCCGATGCTCGACGTCGCTCCCGGGACCTTCTGGATGCCGCCAGGAGGCACCGGGCGTCCACGTCCACCACTGGCTCAGGTGACGCAGGTCAACCGGACCCGGCGTCCCGCTGAACACCATCGACCCGGGGACCAGGTTCGCGGCGGGTGCGTTCGGGAAGTCGGCGGGGTTGAGCGGACGCTCCGCCACCGTGAGGTAGCCGGTCGCCGTGACGAATGCGGCGTAGTGGGCATTCGTCACGGCGGCGCGCGCGATCAGGAAGCCACCGACCTCGACATCTCGAGCCGGTGACTCCTCGGCGTAGTGCTCGTCCGACCCCATCTGGAAGGTGCCGGCGGGGATCGGAACAAGGTCGTGCGGATCGGTCATGCGCTGGGCAACCCAGCCTTCAGCTTGTTCAGCACGTCAGTGATGCCGAATGTGGCGGACTCCTGACGGGGCGGGAACTCCCTAAATGATGCCGCCATCTGGGCCACGAAAGCCTGCGCGGGAACCAGTAGGAAGGCGTGGTCGAGCATCCAGTCCCAGTAGGTGTTGGACGTCGTGTCGGCGCGCTCGTAAGGGTCGGTGCGGAGGTTGAAGATCTTCGGCACACGAAGTTGGACGAACGGCTCGGCCCACACCTGCAGCGTGCCGGTGACGCGCTGCTCGAGGAACACCATCTTCCAGTTGTCGTAGCGTATGGCGACCAGATCGCCGTCGTCGTTGACGTAGAAGTAGAAGTTGCGCGGGCTGCGGTCCCCCTCGCCGGTGAGGTAGGGCAGCTGGTCGTGCCCGTCGAGATGCACGCGGTAGATGGTCCCGTCGAGGTCAGCACCAGCCTTGAGTTGGCCGACAATGTCGGGTGCACCTGCGGCGGACAGGAAGGTCGGGAACCAGTCGTTGTGGCTCATGATCCCGTTGAGGACGGTTCTCGCGGGGATTCGCCCGGGCCAACGCACGACGGCCGGCACGCGATAACCACCTTCCCAGTTGGTGTTCTTCTCGCCGCGAAACGGGGTCGTGCCGGCATCGGGCCAGGAGTTCATGTGCGGGCCGTTGTCGGTCGAGTACACGACGATCGTGTCGTCGGCGAGACCGAGCTCGTCAAGCAAGTCGAGGAGTGACCCCACGAGCCGGTCGTGGTCGATCATCACGTCGTGGTACTCCGACTGCCACCGACCCGCCTGGCCCTTGCTCTCCGGCTGCACGTGGGTGCGGAAATGCATGTGCGTGGCGTTGAACCAGACGAAGAAGGGGGTCTCGGACGCCGCCTTGTCGCGGATAAACGACTCAGTTGCGTCGCGGAACTCGCCGTCGACTGTCTGCATACGCTTCTTAGTCAACGGCCCTGTGTCCTCGATCCGCTGGGTCCCGTCGCCGTTGGCCCAGCAGTGCAGCACGCCGCGAGGCCCGAAGTTGGCGCGGAAGTTCGGGAAGTCCTCGGGCGCAGGGTAGTCGTCGAGCTCAGGCTCCTCCTCCGCGTTGAGGTGGTAGAGGTTGCCGAAGAACTCGTCAAATCCGTGCATCGTCGGCAGGTGCTCGTCACGGTCGCCTAGGTGGTTCTTCCCGAACTGCCCGGTTGCGTAGCCCTGCGCCTTGAGCGCCGTTGCGATCGTGGGGTCTTCCGGCTTGATCCCGATCTCCGCGCCTGGCAGGCCCACCTTGGTCAACCCAGTACGGACTGGGTTCTGCCCGCAGATGAACGCCGCGCGCCCAGCGGTGCAGCTCTGCTCGCCGTAGAAGTCAGTGAACCGGGCGCCTTCGTCGGCGATCCGGTCGATGTTCGGCGTCCGGTAGCCCATCAACCCATCGCTGTAGCAGCTCAAGTTCGAGATCCCGATGTCGTCGCCCCAGATTACGAGGATATTCGGCTTGTTCTTCGGCATCTCATGCTCCCCAGTCATCGATGTGGTCTGAAAAGTGTAGGCACGCATCACCCCAGCGCACTGGGAAACTGGGATACCTCCCCTGACGTGATCCACTGCCCCATCCCCCACCACCAGGTCAGGCATGGCCATCTCGCAGCTGATCCCCGTTGGGGCTCGCGAAGAGTTAACCCAAGGCCCTGGCGGTGCTTTCGTTCCGCGTCTAGGGACGCGCGGGCACCGGCCCAGCCGGAGGCGACAGGCGAGAGGCGAGCGTCAGAGTCGGGACTCGCAAGGACTCGATCGAATCCGTTGAACGCCTCGATGATCCCGACCGCCCGAACGCTCGGTTGCGACGTCCGAGCGTTACCTGATTCACGACGTACGCTGCGCGTAGCCGCTCGACGGCGGCGCAGGACGAGCTGGATAAAGGCACGGCCGTTACGGCCGTTACCGTCGGCGAACGGGTGGATCGTCTCGAACTGAACGTGCGCGATGGCCTCCTGCAGCAAGGCCGGGTGCTCGTCGCCGGAGAGGTGGGCGACGAGGTCGCGCAGCAGGTGCTCACCATGCTCGGCCGGCGGCGGCACGAAAGCAGCTGTGCACGGGTTCGAGTCCGGCCCCCGCGGCTGGCCACAACGCGTAATTGGCATCGACCAGATTCCCGAAGCGCGCTCGGTTCTGGTCGACCCGCTGGAGTGGGGCGGCTGGGGCTACCGGTGGATTCCTTGGGCCCGCGCTAGCGCCGCAGTGATCCGGAAGGGTCCCGGGATCGAATTGCACCTAGTCGATAGATGTCGCTTCACGGTCACCGTGTTGGACGGAGTAGCAAGCACGAAGACCACCTCTGCCGCACTTAACCCGCGAGGGCCGACCGTTGAGACAGACACGTCAGGCGGTGCGAGACAGGGCAATTAATTCCGCGATCTGCACCGCGTTGAGAGCCGCACCTTTTCTCAGGTTGTCATTGCTGACGAAGAACACCAAGCCCTTGCCGTCGGCAACGCTTTGGTCCTGACGTACCCGCCCAACAAACGACGGGTCAGCGCCTGCCGCCTGAAGCGGGGTGGGAACGTCGGTGACCTCAACTCCGGGCGCGGAGCCAAGCAATTCAAGGGCGCGCTCGGCGGTAATGGCACGGTCGAACTCGGCGTTGATCGACAGTGAGTGCCCAGTGAATACCGGAACGCGCACGCATGTGCCACTCACTAGAAGGTCGGGAATCTCCAAGATCTTACGACTCTCGTGGCGCAGCTTCTGTTCTTCGTCGGTCTCGCCCGAGCCATCATCGACGATGCTTCCCGCGAGTGGGATCACGTCAAAAGCGATGGCGCGCAAGTACTTTTGCGGATCAGGCATGGTAACGGCCGAGCCATCATGCACAAGCGCGCCGAGATCCTGCGTGACTGCGGCGCGAATTTGCGTCTCCAACTCAGCGACTCCAGCGAGCCCACTACCGGAGACAGCCTGGTAGCTGGAAACCACCAGCCGGCGAAGCCCGGCTTCTGCGTGCAGCGGACGAAGCACCGGCATTGCAGCCATCGTGGTGCAGTTCGGATTCGCGATGATGCCCTTACGCATTTCGCTGATCGCGTGTGGGTTGACTTCACTCACGACCAGCGGCACATCAGGATCCATGCGCCATGCCGACGAGTTATCGATCACGATCGCACCAGCAGCAGCGTACTTTGGCGCCAGTTCCTTCGAGGTCGAGCCACCTGCCGAGAAGAGGGCGATGTCGATACCCGTCAGATCAGCAGTCGCGGCGTCTTCCACCACGATGTCACGGCCGCGCCACGGCAAAGTACTACCCGCTGAACGCGCTGAGGCAAGGTAGCGGATCTCACCAAGAGGGAAGTCACGCTCATCGAGCAATCGACGCATCACCGCGCCCACCTGGCCGGTGGCTCCGACAACCGCGACGGTGGGCCTTCGACTCATCGACCCGTACCCCCGTACACCACGGCTTCACCATCTGCATCGAGACCGAACGCGGTATGCACTGCCTGCACCGCGGTCGCGACTGACTCGGCGCGAGTGACAACCGAGATCCGAATCTCGGAAGTCGAGATCATCTCGACGTTGACTCCCGCCTGCGCAAGTGCCTCGAAAAAGGTGGCTGACACACCGGGGTTGGAGCGCATACCCGCTCCTACCAGTGAGATCTTGGCGATCCCGTCGTCGTTGGTAAGCGACTCGAAACCGATCTGCTGCCTGACTGCCTCGAGGGCAGCGGTTGCCTTCTGGCCGTCGGACATCGGGCAGGTGAACGTGACGTCAGTGCGACCGGTGGCGGCAGTGGAGATGTTCTGAACGATCATGTCGATGTTGACTTCAGCATCGGCTAGGGCGCGGAAGATCGCTGCCGCCTCACCGGGCTTGTCGGGTACGCCGATCACTGTGACCTTGGCATCACCAAGATCGTGCGCGACTCCCGCGATGATCGGCTGCTCCATGGCTTCTCCTTCGGATACTGATGAATCGGAGACCACGAACGTTCCGTTCTTGGCCGAGAAAGATGAGCGAACGTGAATCGGGAGGTCGAACCGCCGGGCGTACTCGACACAACGCAGATGCAGGATCTTCGCCCCGTTCGCCGCGAGTTCCATCATCTCCTGGTAGGTGATCCGCGGAACCTGTCGTGCCTTGGGCGCGATCCTCGGGTCAGCCGAGAACACACCATCGACGTCGGTGTAGATCTCACACACATCGGCGCCCAGCGCCGCTGCGAGAGCCACCGCGGTGGTGTCTGAACCACCTCGGCCGAGCGTGGTGATGTCCTTGGTGTCTTGCGCTACGCCCTGGAATCCGGCAACGATCGGAATCGCACCATCGGCTAGCGCCGACTGAATACGCCCGGGCGTGACGTCGATGATTCGGGCTCGTCCATGCGCCGAATCGGTGATCAGCCCCGCCTGCGAGCCGGTGTACGACCTCGCCTCGACTCCGAGATCGTGGATGGCCATCGCGAGCACCGCCATCGAGATTCGCTCGCCTGCCGTGAGCAGCATGTCCAGCTCGCGAGCGGCCGGTGACGGACTGACCTGCTCAGCGAGATTGATGAGCTCATCAGTGGTGTCACCCATCGCCGACACAATGACCACGACGTCGTGGCCCTCGTTCTTGGTGTCGACGATGCGACGAGCGACCCGCTTGACGCTGGCCGCATCGGCGACTGATGAGCCGCCGTACTTCTGGACAATGAGTCCCACGGTGGAGATCCACCTCACTGATCGATCGCAATTGACTCACATAGCGTACCGGCGCCTCGATCTACGCTCGGTGACGTCCGTATTTTGGGATCCGCGTCCCAACCGATGTCCCGCCCGATGGATTACGGCTGGCCGCTCGCTGGCTCAACCGCTATCGGCGCGCACCAAGGCCGCCAATGACTGCACTGCGCGCAATGCGCATGCCGCGGCTTGACCCCAGAAAGCCAGGTACGAGAACTGCCACGAGCGCAGTGCCTCAATGTCACGTCCGCTGGCATAGTGCGCCAGCCCGCGCATCAGGGCAGCACAGATGTCGCTGAGGTCATCAGAAAGCCGCGCGACAATCACCTCAACCCCCAGGTGCGGATCAAGGACCCGGGCATAGTCATCGGCTGGGCCGAGGAGTTGGTGGAGCCTGCGTCGCAAGTCACTCACGTCGGGTTCGGAGTCGGGGTCGGGCTCGAAGGCCTCGGCGGCAACATCAACGATCGCACCCAACGGCGCGCCCGCAACAAGCAGCGCGGACAGCTCGAGTAAAAGGATCGAGAGGCTCTCATCAGGAGACTGCGCGAATGCGATCGCATCGACCACCTCGACGAATGATCGCGCCGACATCGCGGTGTCTTGCGCGAGCTCGACCAGATCAGCTGCCACCGGCGAAGAGTCGTCGCTGAAATCAGCGGTAGTGGTCACAGCGCACCTGTGTCAGACGTCAACGCGGCGGCGTCCCTGAAATGCCCGACCCAAGGTGACTTCGTCGGCATATTCGAGATCACCGCCCACTGGTAGCCCACTCGCGAGGCGGGTAACCACAAGACCCATGGGCGAGATCAGGCGGGCCAGGTAGGTGGCAGTTGCCTCGCCTTCGAGGTTCGGGTCAGTGGCGATGATCAGCTCAGTGATTGCGCCGTCGGCGAGTCGAACCATAAGTTCCTTGACCCGCAGATTGTCGGGGCCAATGCCCTCGATCGGGCTGATCGCGCCACCGAGTACGTGGTAGCGACCACGGAACTCGCGAGTACGTTCGATCGCCACGACATCCTTGGACTCCTCGACGACGCACAGCACGGTGAGGTCGCGGCGCGGGTCGCGGCAGATTCGACATTCGGTAGCCTCGGCCACGTTGCCGCAGATCGTGCAGAACTGCACGCGCTCTTTGACCTCGAGCAACACTTGGGCCAGCCGACGAACGTCGACTGGGTCGGCCTGCAACAGGTGAAAAGCTATGCGCTGTGCGCTCTTTGGGCCAACGCCTGGCAGCCGTCCGAGCTCGTCGATGAGGTCTTGAACTACACCCTCGTACACCTGTGGTCCACCGATCCGATCTAGCCGTTGTCGTACTCGGTCATGATGGTGCCGCCGAGCTCGCGCTCGATGAGCGCTAGCCCGGTGAGACCAGAATCGTCGACATCCTCGTCATCGTCACTGGGCAGGTCGTCGGCGGCGGGTACTGCGTTTTCGCTGGCCACTAGCGCCTCTGCGCGAGCACGCGCCGAGGGCTGCGGCGGCTGCTGCTGCTGCATTGCAGTGTCGATATACGAGCCGTTGTTGTCGCCGAGGCTTTGCGGCTCAGCAGCCGGAGCGACAGTCGAGGTCGCGCGGCCAGGGTCAAGAACATAATCGAGGTCGAGCTCGAGGTGCAGGACGTTGAACACGGCTTCGCGGACCATCTCCATGACCCCTGCCCGAGCGCGCAACTGCTCAAGCCTGGACGAATCTGGGTGGGCGATGACCAAGGTGGTGCCGGACTGGCTCACCGGAATCGTGTCGACGAGCAACGTGTAACCCACGCGAGTCGTGTTCTTCACGACGTCGAGCACTACCGCCCAGGAGGCGATGACAAGGCCGAGGTCGAAGGCCGCAGGTTCGCGCGCAGACGTCGCAACGGCTGACACCGGAGGGGGTTGGGCCGCGACAGGCTGAGCTACCACGGGCTGGGCCTCGACGGGCTGCGGTTGACCCTCAGGCGCATCCGGCGCATCCGGCGCAAGTGCACTGGCGGTGCTGGGCGCGACGTTCGAGAGTCGAGGAGGTGCCGGCGGCGCACTCGTGGCAGACACAGGCGCACTCGCGGCCGGAGCCGGCGAACGACGACCAGGCATGACCGGAGCCGGCGCAGGCGCGGGCGCAGTGGGAAGAGGCGCCAAATCCCTTGCGGGAGTGGCGCTTTGCGGCTCCACACGTGAAGGTGCAGCCGGTTCGACCACACTCGCCAACTCGGGCTCGACCGCAGGCTCAGCTACCGCCACCGCTATCGGAACCGCAGCCGCAGCAGCTACAGCAGCCGGTCGGACGGGCGGTGACACAGCAGCCGGCGCAGCAGCGGCCACGGGCGAGGCGAACTGCAACCGGTGTTCGAGTTGATCAACCCGGGCTAGCAACCCAGTGTGCGAATCATCGACCGCGGGCAGCAACAACCTGGCACAAAGAAGCTCGAGCTGGAGCCTGGGTGCTGTTGCGCCCTTGAGCTGCGACAGGCCGGAGTTCACCAAATCAGCAGCACGGGAGAGTTGAGCAAGCCCAAGCATCTGCACCTGCTGCTGCATCGCCGCGAGTTGACCATCGGGCACGTCGATCAAACCGCCGGAAACTGCGTCCGGAACTTCATGAAGTACGACCAGATCGCGCAACCGTTCGAGGAGATCGGAAGCGAAGCGCCGGGGATCAAGGCCCGCCTCAACTACCTGGTCAATCACGTGGAATAAGGCCGGGCCATCTGCGGCTGCTACTGACGACACCACGGTGTCGAGCAACGCCGAATCAGTGAAGCCGAGTTGGGCCACCGCGTCGAAGTACGTGACACCTTCGGCCCCCGATCCAGCAACGAGTTGACCCAGGATTGACAGGGCATCTCGAACCGAGCCCGCAGCAGCCTTCGCGACGAGCGCCAATGCTTCAGCCTCCGCTGGCACGCCCTCTTGCTCGCATACCCAAGCCAGGTGCTCCTGCAATCGGCGAACACTCACGAGCCGGTAGGGGTAGTGGTGGGTGCGGGAACGGATCGTGGCCAGGATCTTGTCGGGCTCGGTAGTCGCGAAGACGAACTTCAAGTGGGGCGGAGGCTCTTCGATCAGTTTGAGCAGCGCATTGGCGGCATCGGTGGTGAGCTGATGCGCTTCGTCGATGATGTAGACCTTGTAGCGGCTCGACGCGGGCGCGTACATGGCCTTCTCGCGGAGTTCGCGTGCGTCGTCGATACCACGGTGGCTAGCGGCATCCATCTCAAGTACGTCGATGGATCCAGAGCCATTAGGGGCGAGGTCGATACAACTAGCGCACACTCCACACGGAACCGAGGTAGGCCCTTGAGCGCAGTTGAGGGACCTGGCCAGGATGCGCGCGGTGGAGGTCTTCCCGCAGCCTCGCGGCCCAGTGAACAGGTAGGCGTGATGTGCCCGCCCAGAATCAAGAGCACGTGCGAGAGGGGCAGTGACATGCTCTTGCCCGATGACATCGGACAGTTGCCCGGGGCGATAGGTGCGGTAAAGGGCCAAGGACACATCAGCACCCTAGTCGCCGCCGCGGACACAGACGAGACAAGACTGGCGACAACCTTGCGCCGGGGGGATCAAAACGGCGGGCGGGTGCGTATCGCACCTCGCCCGCCGATGATCTGGCGGAGGATAGGGGATTTGAACCCCTGAGGGGTTGCCCCCAACACGCTTTCCAAGCGTGCGCCCTAGGCCACTAGGCGAATCCTCCGCCGAGCAGAATACGTGGCTACGCGTCCTGACTGAAATCGTGCCCACTTTGGACCGGCTCGGACCTCGCGTAGACTGCACCCCGACCCCCCGTGCGGCGTCATCTCGCTGAACTCCCCCAGGGCCGGAAGGCAGCAAGGGTAAGTGAGCTCTGATGGGTGTGCGGGGGGTCACTCACTGCCCAGATCCTCAGGCGAGCGATCGGCGCTGCGCTCGGGCGCGACAGGGATACGGTCCTAAACTCGACACGTGATCTTCAAGGCGGTTGGTGATAAGCGGCCCTACCCCGAGCACGGGAGTGGGCTTGCTGACTGGACCGTGTTGCCGCCACGTCAGATCCGACTCGCCGACCTCATAACTACCAAACGACACCTTGACCTTGAGGCCCTACTTGATGAGCAATCGACGTTCTACGGCGATCTGTTCGCCCATGTCGTGCAGTGGCAAGACGAGCTCTACCTCGAAGACGGTCTGCACCGGGCACTTCGCACCGCGCTTTACGGTCGCCCAGTGATCCACGCTCGAGTACTCGACCTAGACGACCCTGCCTGGGCTTCTCGGTTGGTTGACCCAGTCGAAAGGGCCAGCGCCAGATGAGTATGCGATCAAGTGGCGGATTCAGTTCACGCTCACGCAAGCGTCATCCGCTGGCCACTGCACTCATCGTGATCGTGATGATGGCCGTCCTGTTTGGCGCAACTTTCTTGGCCGTGCGACTCGTCAAGGGCGGCACCAACTCACCCAGCGGGACACAGACCTCGGCGCAGCCCTGCGTCACCGTCACAACCAACCCAGTCAGCACCCTCCCCGCACCCAGCACAGTCACTGTCAACGTGTACAACGGCACGAGCCGGGCCGGCCTTGCCCGAGACACCGCTACCGAACTCAAAGCACGCGGCTTCACGATTTCGCAGACGGCCAACGATCCACTTGGCAAGTCGGTGAAGGGCATTGCCGAGATTCGCTACGGCCAGGACGGTAAGGACAACGCAACACTGATGCGTTATTACCTCCCCGGCGCGACCCTGGTGCCCGACGAGCGCAGCGGGTCAACCATCGACGTTGTCCTCGGAGCGAAGTTCAAGGCGGTTGCTCCACAAGTGAAGGTTGATGCGGCCCTCGCTAAGCCACAGCCGACCGCGACAGGCGCTGGCTGCGCAGGCGCCGTGGTGCCATCTGCCGCGGCCTCATCTGCAGCGGGCCAGCCGCCGGCAGTAAGTTAGGAGACCAACCGCGTCAAGAATCGGTGAGGGACTCCTCCCGGCATACACGCACCACCTCCAGACGACGAAGGGCGCCCCCGCGGGGCGCCCTTCGGACGTGGCTGAACCGGTGGCGGTGGGAACCGTCGCTCGCTGCGCTCGCTCCTCCCAAATCCCGCTGCGTCCTTCAACAACGATGAGAGGTCCCCCCGGGAAGTGCGCCCGGGAGGACCTCTCATCGTTGGCGGTGGCGGTGGGATTTGAACCCACGGAGGGCGATTAACCCTCACACGCTTTCGAGGCGTGCTCCTTTGGCCGCTCGGACACGCCACCGCCGAGGAGGTTACAAGGCTTTTGCGGTCGATAAGTAATCGCAGTGCCGTTCGGCGTAGTCCAGTCGAGGTCTACTCGCCTGTTCGTCGCCTGGCGAAGAAGGTCGAAAGCACCTCAGCGCACTCATCGGCGAGCACTCCGCTGACTACTTCGGGGCGGTGGTTGAGCCGGCCATCCCGCAGCACGTCCCACAGCGAACCCGCCGCTCCGTACTCGTCGTTCCACGCACCAAAGACGATTCGATCCACGCGGGCCAGCCAGGCCGCACCGGCACACATCGGGCACGGCTCGAGGGTGACGACCAAAGTCGCGCCCGCCAACCGCCACGAACCCTGATGCTTGGCAGCAGCGCGCAGGGCAACCACCTCAGCATGTGCAGTGGGGTCATGGGTTGCTTCGCGCTCATTGCGGCCGACCCCGATCACAGCCCCGTCAGCATCGAGAACGACAGCCCCGATGGGCACTTCACCGGCGGTTGCAGCGTGCGCTGCCTCGCTGAGTGCAAGGCGCATCGCTGCGATGTCGTCGGGTCGAATCTGCACAGCTGTGGACCTCGGAATCAGGGGGTGCAGGCGGCCAAAGTGGCAGTCGGCTGCCTACTCGGGCAGTTTCTCAACTAGCGCGTCGAACAGGTCGCCGAACCC
>CAIXFH010000226.1 GCA_903918645.1 uncultured Actinomycetes bacterium
GCCACCAAACAGCGCTTCGGGATCAACCCGGTGACAGGCTTGGTCGAGATCCTCGACGTGCCTACAGTCGAGGAGCGAGTCGCTGCAGTGGTTGCGACTGCCCCCGAAGAGGCTCCAAGTCTGTTTGCGAACCTTCGCGACAAGGACTTCACTGCCGTTGGCGTCGATCTTGAGTTGATCCCCGTCCTGCGCAGGATTGTGGATGAGGCGGAGCTCTACGCGATCGCTAACTACCTGCCGGACGCGCAGAGTGATGCAGTGCTCATGCTTGCAGATGGCAAGACCCCTGATGAGGTCTGGTCCGAGCTGGCTCGTGACTATGAGCTTCAGGGCGACGACGTCGATACGGAAGACATAGAGACAGCGATCAATCAGCCGGGCACGAGGTCACACTTCGTTGTTACGACGAACGATGAGGAGCTTGTTGAACTGCTCTCCGGCGACTTTGAAGCGTGGAGGACCTTCCTACACCCGACGCAGCGCGCCGTGGCCTACAGGCCCATCTACACGGGGCCGGCCAAGGTCACTGGTGGTGCAGGGACAGGCAAGACCGTCGTGGCTATCCACCGTGCGCGCTTTTTATCCGAGGGGCTCATTCGGGCGGGGAATCGCTCGGGCAAGATCCTCTTCGCCACCTATACCAACAGCCTGTCGACCAATCTCGACCACACGCTGCGGACCTTCTGTACGCCTGACGAGTTCCGCCACCTTCAAGTCTCTACCGTTGACGCGTTTGCGCGCCGCACCCTGTCGGCGGCGAAGTCGTCCATCAAGCCGGTTCCGTCTGACAAGTTGCGCGAGATGGCCGAACAGGCGGCATCCATGGCCGGTCTCGACGAGGCCCAGCTCGACGGACGATTCCTCATCGCTGAGTGGGAGCAGGTAATCCTGGCCCGACGGCTGACCAGTTACGCCGACTATGCGACGAGCCCTCGCCCCGGTCGAGGAGGGCGCTTGGCCCGGCCTGCGCGCAAGTTGGTTTGGACGGCGCTCGAACATCTCCTGACCGAGCTCGATCGAAAGGGACAGGCCACCTATATCCAGTTGGCCGAGGCCGCTGCCGATCTCCTGTCAACCCAGGCAGTGAAGCCATATGCCCATGTGATCATCGATGAGGCTCAAGACCTACACCCCGCCCAATGGCGGCTCCTGCGTGCCGCGGTGGTACCAGGAAACAACGATCTCTTCATCGTGGGCGATGCCCACCAGCGAATCTACGACCATCGAGTCAGTCTGCGATCGCTTGGTATCGAGACTCGTGGCAAGTCTCGACGGCTCAAGATCAACTACCGGACCTCCCAGCAGATCCTTGCTTGGACACTCGGCATCCTGACGGGCCAGGAGATCGATGATCTCGATGGTGATCCTGAAGCTCAGTCTGGGTACCGCTCGTCCTTCCATGGCCCCGCCCCGACGGTTCAGACGTTCACGACCCCAGGGGAAGAGGCAGAGTTCGTCGCGGCCCAAGTGGGTGAGTGGATCACTAATGGAGTTGCTCCGTCCTCAATCGGGGTTGCCGCTCGGACCCAGCGCGACTTGGCAGTGGTCCAGTCAGCCCTCGACGATGCTGGCATCACTCATGCACAGATTGGGGCCGATGGGGCTTCCGCTGGGGTGAGGCTGGCAACGATGCACTCCTCAAAGGGGCTTGAGTTCGCTCGCCTTCTGGTTGTCGCTGTCAATGGCGACAACCTCCCTCACCCTCTGGCGACGACACCGGCCTCGGAAGACCCAGGGCAGAACGCCCTCGACGTCCTTCGTGAGCGGTGCTTACTCTACGTGGCGTGCACCCGGGCTCGTGACGAGCTTGTCGTGACCTCGTCAGGTACGCCGAGCACGCTGCTGCCGAGAGTCAAGCCGTCCACGCGTCAA
>CAIXFH010000227.1 GCA_903918645.1 uncultured Actinomycetes bacterium
ACCTTCCAGATGAATATTGCGAGGCCGGTACATGTCGATAATCTCGATAAGGAACGACGTGTAATCGTTATCCAACGATCCCGCTTCCATCGCTGCGGCCGAACCCATCGTGTAGAAAAACAAGGTCCCATCTAGTTCGAACAACACCATGGTGTGCTTGGCCTTACGCCGCAAATCAGCGTTATACAACCGCGGGTGGTCAAACGGGTCCAGACCAATTTCCACAGCACGTGACGTACCAGGCACAGCACGGCAACCCGCCATCGTCCGCTCCAGCATGATCTGCATCAACATTCTGTCGCTTTGATCACTCTCCCGGACCACGACAAGGTCGTTCACGCGACTGGCTAAAACACTTGATACATCGTTCATTTCCGCTCCTTCGACGTCGGGGTGTCCAACACCAGCAACGCCCACGCACGCGCGACGAGTAACTGCGCGACAGGTCCCTGCATGTGTTTAACCACCGACAGTTGTTGTGTTGCGTGCGACGGGAGAACTGGAGGGTTCGGCTTACCTATCCCCCGAGTTCTCCCGTCGCACGCATTGGTTTTGTGACAGGCATCAGGAGTAGAGCTTCGCCTTCACTCCCCAGAGCCAGCGGTTCGTCCGGTAGCACCGCATCGTTGCGATAACGGGCCACCAAATCAGCGAAACCGGGCAGCACTGCAAGCGGCGCGGCCGCCATCTCCTGGCCGTCCGGCGAAGTCTCAGAATCCGAATGCTTAGTCATGCGCTGATCTATCGGCGTGCTCATCCGCTCGACCCGCACACGATTCATTAGTGGGCCTATACGCCTCGACGTGTGTTTAGCGACATTACGCAATCCGTTTCTTATCAACGGTTTTGCCGTTTGTGTAGCGCGGTGAAGGTCGAACGGAATTGGGTGCCGATATGCGTCAGAGCTAAAAACCCCGAACTCTCAGGAGGACCTAGAACCCACTGCACTACGCGTTATCGCTGAGCCCGCGAACACCAGCCAGCCCGGTTTGACCTGTTTACCCTGAACCGGCAGGGAACGTATCCATTCAGACGTGTACACCTTGAATCGATACGGTCGCTGACCCGACTGGCCTCCGGCCAAGCGGGCCTCAGTCACGCGCTAACGGGTCGGAGCGAGGGACAACGGGGCAAAACCCCCGGGGCAGGGGGCAATCAGGAAGAAGAAAGAATCTCCACCTCAATACGAAGGGCAGGGAACATGTGGCGCTGCACCACTAACACACGACGATCACGCCCCTCCGCGTACTTGTTCGTCAGGACCGAGCCCTGGGCCTGGAGGACGGCGATCGGAGCGAAGTTCTCCGAGGCGATCATCTCGAGCGTCGATCGCTGACGGTCGAGCTTGGCGTTGATGGCTGCGTCGACCTCTGGGTCGACAGTGGCGATGGACTCGTCGAACATGGGCCTCAACTCCGGATCGGCGCGGTGAGCAGGTCGAACAGGTCAGGGGTCAGCCGGTCGACGACAGCGTCAGCGGCCGGGGACATCTCGTCAGTGCTTCTCGCACCCGCTACTGCGATGCAGTACATGCCCGCTGCCTTGGCCGCCCGGACTCCGAATGTCGAGTCCTCGAAGGTGAGCACCGATCCGGGGCGGACCCCCATGGCTTCCGCCGCAGCGATGAAGCCTTCGGGGTGCGGTTTGCCCTTGGTGACATCCTCCTCGGCCACGATGGTCACAAAGGTCGAGCTGAGCCGCCGCTGCTCCAGGACGAACTCCACGTCGGCCCTCTGAGCGCCTGTAACGATCCCGAGAGGTACACCGGCGTCGCACAGGACCTCGACCATGGCGACGGTCTCGTCGAGGATCGGCGACTGCTGGGCGACCACGTCGAAGTAGCGACTGCGGCGCTCTACGAGAAGCAGCTCGACAAGTCGAGGATCCCCCGCACGCAGCTCGCCGACAACGATCTCGATGATCTCTCGGTCGCTGCGCCCGGCGAGGCGCGAGAAGTAGTCCTCGCCGGTCAGCGTCCACCCGAGGTGTTCATCGAAGATGTCCGAGAACAGCCGGAGTAGGACTGACTCATCGTCTGAGAGAGTCCCGTTGAAATCGAAGATCACCGCACGCCCGGGGCGCCTCGCCCATTGCGCGATGACGGCGGGCGCCTCGGATCCTTCGAGCGTGCAGTGCATTCGGCGCTCCTTGGGCCTGCCTCATCGGCGCTGAACGGGGAGTCCTCCCATGTGGTACAACCGACCGGACCTGGCCGACGGTGACGGAGTCGGCCGAATCGTGAGGTGCAGAACGTAGCAATTACCGAGGTCATGTGTCTAGACCTAATGCCACGGATTACGTCTAGACCTTTGTAGGAACCACTGGTACCGTGACTTCCCGGATGAGGGCTTCCTCGTCGCCTGCGACCCAGTCGTGGGCACGCCCCCTCACGCCGCACAACCGCTCTGTGTCGAGAAGCCAGTCGGAGGAGTTCCGCGATGAGTCAGTCCCTGCCCAGCCGTGCCCAGGTAGCCATCATCGGGGGCGGCATCATCGGGGCCAGCGTGGCGTACCACTTGACGAAGCTGGGCCGGACGGACGTCGTGCTGCTTGAGCAGGGCAAGCTCTCAGGCGGCACGACGTGGCACGCCGCGGGGCTGGTGGGACAGCTTCGAGCGACGGAGAGCGGGACCCGCTTGGTCCAGTACTCGATGCAGCTGTACAGCGACCTGAAGGACGAGACGGGGCTTGACACCGGCGCGAAGCGCTGCGGCGGGGTCACCGTCGCTCGCACGCCGGAGCGCATGGTGCAGCTGCAGCGCACTGCATCCACCGCGGAGGCGTTCGACCTCGAGTGCGAGCTGATCGCACCCGAGCGTGCCAAGGATATCTACCCGATCCTCCGCACGGAGGACCTGCTCGGGGGCATCTGGTTGCCCGGCGACGGCACGGCGAACCCGATCGACGTCACGAACTCCCTGGCCAAGGGGGCTCGTGACCGTGGCGCGAAGATCCTGCAAGGTATCCGGGTGATCGGCTTCGACAGCAGGGACGGGGTCGTCACCGGTGTTCGTACCGATCAGGGCGACATCGAGGTTGAGGTCGTCGTCAACTGTGCCGGCCAATGGGCCAAGTCCGTCGGCGCGATGGCCGGGGTGAACGTCCCGATCTACTCGGCTGAGCACTTCTACGTCGTGACCGAGCAGATCGACGGGGTGCACCGGAACCTTCCCGTCCTGCGCGACCCGGACGGCTACACCTACTTCAAGGAGGAGGTCGGCGGTCTGGTCATCGGCGGTTTCGAACCCGAAGCCAAACCCTGGGTCGCACCCGACGCCATCCCTTACCCGTTCGAGTTCCAGCTGCTCGATGAGGACTGGGACCACTTCTCGGTTCTCATGGAGAGTGCGCTGCACCGCATTCCCGCGCTGAACCACACCGGAATCAAGAAGTTCTACAACGGTCCTGAGAGCTTCACACCCGACAACCAGTTCATCCTGGGTGAGGCACCTGAGCTCAGGAACTTCTTTGTTTGTGCCGGGTTCAACTCAGTGGGTATCGCGTCCGCCGGTGGCGCTGGGCGAGCGCTCGCGGAGTGGATCGTCGAAGGCGAGCCGACGAGTGACCTCACCACCGTCGACATCCGACGTTTCGCAGGCTTCAACGGCAACGTCCCGTGGCTTCGCGATCGAGTGGCCGAGATCCTCGGGCTGCACTACGCGGTCCCGTGGCCGAACCGAGAGCTCGCGACGGCGCGTCCATTCCGTCGATCCCCCGTTTACCACCTTCTCGAGCGCTCCGGCGCGGTCTTCGGTTCGAAGATGGGTTGGGAGCGGGCCAATGTCTTCGCTCCCGAAGGGCAGAAGCCCGAACTTGAATACACCTGGGAAAAGCCGAGTTGGCTGCCCTGGTCCATCGCCGAGCAGAAGGCCGCCAGAGGGCAGGTTGCGCTGTTCGACCAGTCGTCGTTTGGCAAGGTCCTAATTGCTGGGCGTGACGCCGAGGCGCTGCTGCAGTGGCTGTGCACCGCAGACGTGGCGGTGGACGTAGGGAGGGCCGTCTACACAGGACTGCTCAACTCTCGAGGTGGCTATGAAGCGGATGTGACTATCACACGAGTCGCTCACGACCAGTTCCTTCTTGTGACTGGGTCGGCGTCGATCGAGCGTGATCTCGACTGGATCCGACGCCATGTAGCTGCGGACCAGAAGGTTTCAGTCACTGACATAACCTCGGCGTACGCGGTTTACGGGGTCATGGGTCCGAAGTCTCGCGCCCTTCTACAGAAGCTCTCTCGAGCCGACCTCTCCAACGATGCGTTCCCATTCTCCACCAGCCAGGAACTCGCGCTGGGCTATGCGACGGTGCGTGCAACTCGCATCACCTATGTCGGTTCGCTCGGCTGGGAGTTGTACGTGCCCGCCGAATTCGCCGTCGGTGTGTACGAGCAACTGCTCCAAGCTGGAGCGGAGTTTGGCATCCATGAGGCCGGCTACTACACGATCAACTCCCTCCGACTCGAGAAGGGCTACCGTGCCTATGGGTCCGATCTCACCCCCGACTACAACCCAGTCGAGGCTGGCCTCACGTTCGCATGCAAGTTAAAGACCGACATCCCCTTCATCGGTCGCGACGTGGTGGAGCGAGTCAAGGGTGAGGGTCCAAAACGCAAGTTGGTGACGCTGGTCCTCAACGATCCTGATGTCATGGCTTGGGGCAACGAACTCGTCCTTCGAGATGGGCTCGCCGTCGGTCAGGTAACCGGAGCGGCGTGGGGCGAAGCAGTCGGAGGTTGCGTTGCCCTCGCCTACGTGCGCAACCCTGACGGAAGTTCCGTCACTACAGATCATGTCCGGACGGGGTCGTACGAGGTCAACGTTGGCGGGAAGCTGTTCTCCGCCACTCCACACCTGCGACCGCCATATGACCCGGCGGGCGACCAGATCAAGCTTTGACCCTCATCCAAGTACACCGCCGGTAGAGATGCTCGACGGTGTCGCACCTCTTATCCCGAGGGGTATTGCGTGACAATCAGCGCATTCGATCTATTCAAGATAGGCATCGGCCCCTAGAGCTCACACACGGTGGGCCCTATGCAAGCCGCCAACATGTTTGTAGCGACTCTGATAACGAACTCCCAGGCCGACCAGGTGGCGTCCGTGCACGTCGAACTGTTCGGTTCGCTCGGGGCAACCGGTCACGGAGACGGCAGCGTGGAGGCCGTCCTCCTCGGTCTGGAAGGACACGCGCCGGACACAGCCGATGCCGCCATCAACCGCCCTCGCAGTCGCGTGTAGAAGCCACAAGACAACTGCTGTTAGCCGGCCGACGGGAGATCGAGTTCGATCCGGCTCGCGACATCGTCCTTCACCGGCGTAAGCGCCTGGAGTTCCACTCGAATGGTATGACTTTCCTGGCATTGGACAACGACGGTGCGGCCATAAGTACACGGACTTGCGGCACTTCGCCGGACTAGTTGTGTCGTCGAGGCTTGGCGCAAATGCGAGTCGTACGCGCACGTTAGAGATGAGGCGTCCGGGTCAGTCCGTGCGGCGAACTTCCTCAAGGAGGCGTCCAAAGTCCGAACTCTCGAACTCCGCAACAGCACGCCCATACTTCTCTAGGCCCCACGACCAGAAGTCAAAATCAAGGTTACTCGTTTCGTCCTGAATGGAAGCCCAGAGCATCCAGCCGTACTTGCT
>CAIXFH010000228.1 GCA_903918645.1 uncultured Actinomycetes bacterium
ACCAGAGAAGCGATCAGATCAGGAACGGCGACATCAGCGCACTCGTCGAAGCCGCCTGCTGCAGTGAGCTCAGCGATCAACGCTGCAGTAGCGGCTGCTGTGGCAACAGCGTCGGCTAGCTGGGTTCGCAGGGTAACTCGACCATCGTACATGTGTCTTATTATGGCACACGCCACCGACAGTTGTGAACCCCGAAACCCCAATGGGGACAACTATTTTCGCGGCACTACCGATCCTGGGGAAAACATTGATTGAGGCGTGCGGAAACTAGTTTCGACGGTAAGCAGAAGACGAGTTACCCGACCACTCAAGCGACCCAACTATCGAGCTACCGGCGTCCTCGATGCGGAGTCACCCAGCAGCGGACTCCGCAGGCAACGAGCACTGTCGCCAGGTGCCCTTGTGGCAGAACGACTTACGAGACTGCGCGTAGGGCGGATGTGCACCCTGTGGTCAGCCCGGCCTACCAGAGCCCAACAAACAGAAACTTGCAGGCCAGATACTCACGGATCAGAACTTCTCGGACCAGATCCCCACAGATACGACCGCGTTCGTGGGCCACCGTAGGTCAGCACCCTGGTCACGCGTGGCTGTCGCCAGCCCCACCTGCGCCGGACTCTGCGGTCACTCGGCCGGAGGCGATCGCGTCAATGAGGCTCTGGTGGTCGATGACGGTCTGGTCGGCGTACGCGAGAGAGAAATCGAGCACTGCCTTGTCAAAGACGTTGCTATTGCCGAGGTAAGCCGAGATAGCGATCTGATCACCGCTACGGGCATGAGCCTTCGCCAGCGCCCAGGCGCAGAGCTGGGCGTAGTAGAGGAAACCGTCACCCTTGAGCATGGTGTAGTCGATGCTCGCCTTCCAGTCACGGAATTGGCGCAGATAGAAGTAGCGGTTGCCGGCCTCAGGCAGCATCAACGTGGTCCAGCCAAGGAAGAGATCGCTGGCCGATTGGGTGAGCTTTTGTCCAACCACCACTCGCTCTCCGTGGTTGCTGTACGCCCCCTTGCCGGCAAATCGCTCGAGCACGGAGGGCTGGGCCTCCTTCACCTGCAGGATCAGCGGGTCTTTGCTGTCGCGGCCAAGCAAAAGCAAGATGTAGCAGCGGGTGCCGACGCTACCCACACCAACAACGCGCCTAGCACTGTCGACGATTCGATAGTCATCGAATAGGTACTGCCGCTCCGGTGACAGCGATCGACGGTAGAGCTCAGCGTTGGTATGTACGTGACCGAGGGAGTACGAGTACAAGCTCTCAATGATCGTTGGATCGGGGACCTGTAGTGGAGCATTGGCGACGAAGCGCAATTCGCCATCGACGGTCTCGGTCAGGCGTTCGGCTGCCATCACTGAGTTACGGCTTCGAACCTTGCGCATACTGCGGGCACTGAAGGCGTCCGCGTGAGCGGGAAGGCTGGCACCAAGTTCGGTGGCCAGTTGCTCGATGTCGAACAGGGAGTACCACACGTCGAGATTGCTCATCTGAGCGAAGGACGCCATGGACTCGCGATAGGCCGCCACCGTGCCCATCACCAGAGAGTTGATGTAGGCGGGTTTGTCGCCCCGCTCGCGCGCAGCCAGAACCAAACTCGCGGACAGGCGGAGGATGTCCCACTCAAAGGGCCCAGGCGAGGTCTCATCAAAGTCATTGATGTCGAACACGAGACGTCGCTCTGGCGTGCCAAAGATTCCGAAGTTGAGCAGGTGGGCATCGCCACATAGCTGCACACGCAGACCGGAGTTGGGCATGGATGCGAGGTCGGCAGCCATTGGCAGAGCGGCCCCGCGGAAGAAGGTGAATGGGCTTACTGCCATCCGGCTATGACGAATCGGGATGAGGTCGGGCTCGCGCGTGACCGCCTGCTCAAGCAGCAGGTCAATCGGGTCTGGCCGGTCCGAGGCGACTGAGAAGTCAGCACACGTTGATCGCGGGACTAACTTTCGCGCCGCCTTCCCAACTGCGGCACGCTCAGCCGGAGTGACCACCGGCGGCAAATCGGTGTGCTCGGTAAGCGGGGACTCGGATGAATGTGTCTCTCTGGTCATGCCAGGACTCTCCCATTACCACCGTGGCTCGGGGAAGGCCTACGAGCGCAAGCCTTTACGCTCCTCCCGAACCTGAGCACCACACGCGACGGCCGCAATCCGGCCGTGAGCGGAGGGCGAGAGACCCGTCGCTGCGCTCCTC
>CAIXFH010000229.1 GCA_903918645.1 uncultured Actinomycetes bacterium
CACTCCTATGCGGCCGACATCATTTCGCCGTGCACCACGAACACTGGGAGATCACCCCACGCCCCGGAGTACAACCACACGAACACGGCTACTGGCAGATGCAACCACCCCAACCACCCGCGTGGTTCCAGCAGCCCATCACGACAGCATCATGTGAACGGCCGGCCGAGTCGCGGAGATTGTGGTGACGATGTCACGGATCTTTGCTGTCATCGCAGACGTGACGCACCCCGTTGACCGATAACGGCGTCTGCCAGCTCGTGACATATCGGGCGGACTCGCAGTCTTGATTCGGGTCAGATCGGCCGCCTGACAAGACAGCGTGGGCGGCGAAGTGGCAAGGGCGGCGAGGTGGCGAGGCCAGGACGAATGACCCCGTGCTTAGATTTCCGCGAATCACACCGAGAGCTAGTGGCGGCTGATTAGCATGATGAGCACAGACGAGAGGAAACACATGGCAACCGGAACCGGCACATCAGACGACCCCTGGGTCCTGACTACCCCGAGTGGCGGGTCCGAGTTCACGATGTACCTCGATACCGACTCGACTCCACCCCTGCTGGTCTGCCAGGTGGGGAAGACCCGCCTGACCTACCTGGCGCGGGCGCTCGACGACCTCCACGCGTTCCTGGTGGACAGTGGCGACTGGGTGCTCCTGGGGGCCGCCGATGAGCAAAAGCCCGCTGCGGACGGCACGGTCGAGGCGTGGGGCCGTTCGGAGTCCAATCCAGTGGGGGGTTGGTACGGGCAGAAGAAGGGCCTACGCGGTCGCTTCGGCGTCTACGTCCCACCGGTGCTCGTCGCGCAGGGGAGAGCGCAGATCGAGGTCGAGAGTCGCAAGGCCCGCATCCGAGCCATCTGAACTGTCCAAGAGCTACTTCCCCTGTTGCGATCCCGAGCCGGTACCCGACAGCAGCGGCCCGCGGCGCACTTGTTTCAGGTGGTCGAATCTGCTCTGCCCCGATAGTGGTCAGGCACCGCGCTGCCCCCGCGGATACGGTTGGTACATGGGCACACGGGACGCGACACCGCATCAACTGCATGCAGATGCCGCCGTCTTCGATCTCGATGGGCTTCTCATCGACAGCGAGACCGCGTGCTTCAACACCGCATACGAACTTCTCTTGCCTTTCGGCTACGAACTCACTCGTGCCCGGTTTGCCCAACAGATCGGTCACCCCGCGCGGCTCCTCTACACAACATTGTCCGAAGAGCTCTTGATGGAATTCCCCGTCGATAAGTTGCTTGCCCGACGCGGCGCCATGCTTGATGCCTTCTACACCTCACCTCATCCGATGCCCGGTGCGGTCGACTTGCTTCGCGACGTCCATGCACGCGGAATTCCCTTAGCGATCGCGTCGTCGAGCAACACTCAGCTCGTGCGTCGTGCGGTCGAGGGGCTCGGCGTAGCCGAGTGCATTGACGTGATCGTGGCCACTGGGCATCCAGCAGTAACCAGGCTCAAACCCGCACCCGACATCTACTTAGTGGCGCTGAGCGAACTCGGGGTAGGTGCCAGTCATGCGTTCGCGCTCGAGGATTCCCCCACCGGCGCTACTGCCGCGCTGGCAGCTGGCCTCACGACTCTAGCTGTCGCAAGTGACTGGACTGAGCACCTAGATTTCCCGGACGGTGTCATCAGAGTCGACTCGCTCGAAGCGGTCACGCTACTGCTCAACGAGGCGCAGGGCCGCTGACGCACTCCGAACAACCCTGTTCAGAGTCCGCTTGGGTCGCGAACCGAGACAACAACCTCGTTACGTCGCATGAACCACGGGGTCCATGGCGGATCGAATCGGGCGAAACGAGGAGACCCAACGATCTCTAGCCCAGCACTCCTGACCGATTCGACCAATTGCGACACGTGTTGGCCATATGAAGACGCCGTCCAACGGCCGGAAAACCTTGCGGCTGCGGCGTATTCGGTTGGAACCACTCGGACTTGAACTGCAGGATCGCGTGGAAGTGGCGCGGTGGCAGCCGTAGTCGACGCAGGCAGAACAAAGGCAACGACGAAACGTCCAGATGCGATCTCAGTGGTGTTCAGGGTCTCACCGTGCTGACGTTGCTGGATTACCGGAGCGGTCATCGCCAGACCGACACCGGTCGCGTTGCCCCCGCCTATGTAAGAAACCAGCGAACGAAAGGCCGCGCTGCCCGCTGTTTCGAATGTCCCGTCGATCTCAACCTCGGCAAGCACATGCTCTGGGTAACGCCGCAACTCGAATCCCTCGTAGGCACTGATCACCTCGTAGGGCTGTTCCTCTGTCATGGATCTAGTGTGCTCGCAACATCGCAACTAGGCGCGCTATAAGGGCCTAATTGATTCTGCCCAAAAGGAAACCCGCAAAAATGCCAGCACCCAGGAGGACTGGGCTCGCCTTCACAGTATTCATCTGATCAAGGGACGGTCGGGGTGCGAGCGGTGAATGGCCCGCGCCTGTGGCGCACTGCCGCCCTCGGAGTTCAGAGGTCAAACACGCTGTGGCAGAGTCGAAATCCAGTGGTTGCCATGGGCCGAGCCGGATGGGCCTCGAGAACGTTGGCCAGACGCAGATCCCAGCCCCAGTCGAGGTAGCACCCGCCCCGCATGTGGTGCCAGCCACTATCTGGAGCAACCGTGCTAGTCCACTCCCAGACATTGCCGGCCAGATCGAACAGGCCCACACCATTCACGCCGTCGGGATAAGTCATGACAGCTGAAGTACCGCCGTGCCCTGAGTCGATCGCATTGCAAAGCCGGGAATCGGGATACTCACCCCACGGGAAGGCACGATCGTCTGGGTGCCTCGCCACGGCTTCCCATTCGTCGGAAGTGGGCAGCCGTAGCGGCAATCCCTGCTTGGCACCAAGCCAGTCTGCGTAGTGCTGCGCATCGGTGATCGTCACCCACGTCATCGGGTGATCGGCAAGATGGTTCGAATCGAGCAGGGCGCGAGACATCGTGTGCTCACCTAGGCGCGCGGAATCTATCGGGCCCAACGGCGAGTCAGAAGCGCCGTAGCCGGTCTGCCTGACGAACTCACCGTACTCACCGACCGTGACCGGACAGCGAGCCATAACGATGTCTGCAATCAGGGCGGCGCGGACTTGATCTGAATCCCCAAGTCGCCGCAGGCCACCGGCAATTGGGACCCCTACCCACACGTGGTCGCGCATATCGCTGACTGGAAAAGCGATCGGATCAATCGGGAGGTGTTCGTACACCGCTAACCTCCCAAGATCAATTAGACGTAAATGCAACATCATTTGCCCTCACTTGCATCTTTCACGAACGGTCAAATCTCTGGTCAAGATCAATTGCCTCGAGAGGCGAAGATCAACACAACCACGAAAGCAAGATCAAATACATCGATCACTCGCTCGAAGATTTCAGATGGTGAATACCTAAGTGCACAGTGCGCAAGTCGACATGCAAAGTACAACAAGATGAGCAATCATTGTTGTAGTTAAAGATCAAGGAATTGGATCGAATCACAAAGGATCTTTCCCCCCCCCACCCCGCAGATAGGGATTCGATGAGGCCGGAGCCAACGCTCATCCAGTCCGTGCAAAGAGCGCTGCACCTGATGGAAGCATTGGCCGCGCGCAATGGACGCGGCACTGTGAAGCAACTCTCACGCGACACCAATATCGCGCTTCCGACTGCCTACCACTTGGTTCGCACCTTGGCCCACGAAGGCTATGTAAATCGTCTGGACGACGGGTCAATCGTGATCAGCGCGAGAGTCGCGGACTTGGCCAGCAGCTCGCTACCCGGCAAGGCTGAAATCCGAGGGATTCTGGGAAGCCTGCGTGACAGCACCGGTGCGTCGGTGTACTTCGCCCGCTTTGACGGCCGACAGATATCAATCGTCGAAGTTGTACAAAGCCCAAGAACGCCACGAATCGATGTCTACGTCGGAGCACATGAGTCTGGGCATGCGACCGCGGTGGGTAAGGCGATCCTCGCAGCACTGCCAATCGACGTTCGACACGACTACCTGAAAACCTATGTGCCGCAAGCACTTACCGCAAATACCATCGCTGAATTGCCTGTGCTAAATGCCCAACTCGATCAAATTCCACAGCAGCGATCAGTCGCCTACGACCACGAAGAATATGCACCGAAGGTGTCCTGCGTGGCAGCAGCACTAAACAAAGGAGAAAGCGCCGGGGCGGTCGGCATAGCCGTGTCAACTCGTCGACTGGCACGAGAACCGGAACTACAAGAAGTGGTCATCGACGCTGCGGCCAAGTTGGAGCGAGCACTCACACTCGCCAACACACAACTCGCCTAGAGCGGGTTACTCCAGGCGCGCTTACCGTACTTGTCTATGACGCTGACTCGTCGGTACTTCGGGCTGGCTTGATCAGGCTCTAATCGCACGCGGGTGATCAGACCTGCGTCATCAGTGGCCAGGATCTGGCCCATCCGTCGACCATTCGCACCCACTGACACACTGACTCCACATTCTTGCTCCATGTGCAAAATGACAGAGCGCGCTGGCGAGCAGGTCACCTCAACGGCATCGCCATCAAGCGCAATGTCAAAAATTGACGGGCCATGCGAGAAATACGCCTGCCCAGTTCGCAATGCCTCGATTACGGCCTCGGGGGTGCGCTCGACAACATGAAGCATCGTCCACGCCAGCCCCAACTCGAAGAGTGGGTAATGCTGATCGTCGGTTGCGATACCGAATGTGCGCTTGCCGTTGCGCAGTAAGACATCCCACCAGGTTGAAGAATCACCTCGGCCATTCTCGACTTCGGCCGAACCATTGAATACCTCAATGCCCGCAAAGCCTTCGGACTCAAGTAGATCGTCGATCGAGAGCTCGTTCCAGTACGGGTGCGCCACATACGACACGGCCCCCTGCGCCTCTGACCACTGCATAGCGGCGCTCAGGGAGGCGAACGTGCGAGCCTCCCAGTTCTCCTCAGCGTTGAACATCCAGTTGTCGCGGTTACCGCCGGGGTCATCTGGCAGGTCGCTAATGCCGTACACGAGGAACTCGCCGCTCTGCCGCGGATATCCCGGGTACTTCAGATCAAAGCCAAGCTCAGCCGACGGGATCGTAATGAGGCGGTCAGTAGAGGGCACAACCGTTCGACGCCAATGGTCTGTGATCGCAACGACATCGAACCCAGCTTCCGCGTAGCTCTGCACGAGGTGGCGTGGCGCCAAGGTGCCATCACTCTCCGTGCTGTGGGTGTGCAGCGCGCACTTGAGCCACTCGCCGGGCAGTTCGAACGGGTTGGTCGTTGGCGTTGACATCTGGTCTCCACTCATCGGGTGCACTAGGCGGGCCACTCATCGGGTCTGCCTATGGCATCTGCTTATCGGTTCTGCTGATCGGTTCTGCTGATCGGTTCTGCGCTAAGGCTTAGTGGCGACGACGCAGTTTGGGATTGAAGATCTCTTCGAGCGCGTAGCCGCACATCGTGACAGCGAGGGTGACGCAGATGATTGCGATGCCTGGGGGGATCATCCACCACCAATAGCCGTTGGCCATCGAGCCTGCATTGAACGCCTCCTCGATGATCCGCCCCCAGGAAATAGCAGTGGGATCACCAAGCCCGAGGATCGCAAGAGTGGTCTCCGACAAGATGGCGACTGCCACAGTGAGCACTGCTTGCGCGAAGATCACGGGAAAGACATTGGGCAACACGTGATGGGTGATGATCGACCAGTCGCTCGCACCAAGAGCACGGGCCCGCTCGATGAAGGGTCGACGTCGCACACTGAGGGTCTGTGCCCGAACAATCCGAGCGGTCATGGCCCACGATGTCACAGCGATCACCAAGATGACATTGAACAAAGTCGGGCCCAAGATCGCAGCCATCACGATTGCCAGCACCAGCCACGGGATCACGAGAAACCAGTCGGTCAATGTGCCCAGCACAGTGTCGATCCTGGTACCTCCGTAGTAGCCGCTCACCAGCCCGACCGTTGCCCCGATCAGCACTGCGCCGATGGTGGCAGTAACGCCGACGAGCAATGACACGCGAGAGCCAACGATCAGCAAGCTAAGGACCGAGCGCCCAAACGAGTCGGTGCCGAGCCAATAGTTAGCCGACGGAGGCGAGTTCGGCGGCCCCGACGCGGCGGCGGGATCGATGGCATCGGCACTCACCAGCAGTGGTGACAAAAACGCCACCACAGTAAAGAACACCAGAATTCCAAGGCCCACCATGGCCTGCTTGTTGGCCTTGAACATGCCCCAGTTGCGAGTGAACGAATCCCGTCGGCGGCGGGCCGTGAGTTGCCTTCGAGAGAGGAGGCGCTCAGGTCGTCTCCCCTCGCTATCAGCAGCACCAGAGGCAGCAGTGGGGTCGCTGATTTCGTTCGACATCTACACCTCCTCGATCCGTGGATCGAGGAACCCGTAGGTGATGTCAGCGACCAGATTGGCGATGATTACCGCAAGGCTCGAGAGCAGGAAGACCGCCTGTAGAACCGGATAGTCCTGATCCTTAATCGCTTGATACGTAAGCAATCCCAGGCCTGGCCAAGAGAAAACTGTCTCGACGACAATCGCACCACCAAGGATGAATCCAACGCTGAGCACAATGAGCGTGAAGCTGGGCAGGAAGGCGTTGGGCACAGCGTGACGACGTCGCACCTGCCCGTCGCTGAGGCCCTTGGCGCGCGCAGTAGTGATGTAGTCCTCGTCTTTGACGTCGATCATCGACGATCGCATCACGATCACGAATGAGCCGATGTACCCGAGAGTGAGGGTCAGCGCCGGCAGGAACAGGTGGCTTGCGATGTCGCCGAGTTGCGGTGCCGTGTCTCCGGAACTCGACGTGTATCCACCGGCCGGGAACCAGCCAAGAGTGCCGGCGAAGGTGATCAGCAAAAGCATGCCGAGCCAGCCTTCAGGCGTCGCATAGAGCAGTAGTGAGCCGTACAGCGAACTGCGATCAAAACTCGTGCCCCGAGCCCAACCACCCTTGATTCCGATGAGCACTCCGACGAGCGCGGCAAGGCCGGTGCCCACGCCCACCAACAGCACGGTGGGCCAGATACGGCCCGCGATCAGAGTCGAGATATCAGTGCCAGAAATGATCGAGACACCCAGATGTCCGGTGAGTGTCTGTTTGAGATAGATCAAGTACTGCAGTGGCAGCGGCCTGTCCAAACCGAACAAGGTCAACTGATGAGCAAGTGCCTCGGCGGAGAGTCGTTGGCTGCGGGCCAGGAGCCCGATCGGATCGCCAGGCATGATTCGGAACAGGAAGAAATTTGCTGTCAGAACGAACCACAAAGTGAGCAGCGCCCAACCGCACTTGCGCCTGATGTAGCGCAGTCGCATGTCTGTCCTCGCCTCGCGGGATTGTTGGGCTCGACCTTAGTCGCGTTCGAACTCGTCATCGCCGCGCTTGCCGAACCGTCGCCAGACCAACCAGCCGCCGATTACGAGCACAAGTCCGATCAGCCCCATCGCCCAGGGCGGGATACCCGAGGACGAAGTGCTAGCGGGCGCGGCGTCTTGCTGAGCCGGATGCGCCGAGACCATGCTGGCGTAGCCATACGACGTGGTCAGGTAACCATCCTTCACCGGTGTCGGCACTAACCCGGCGACCTGATCGGTGCGATAGGCCTCTATGTAGTTCGGGTACGCAAGCACGATGACCGGCACCTGGTCATACACGTACTGCTGCATGTCTTGCACGATCTTGAGGCGCGCCTCGGGGTTCATCTCAGCGGTCTGCTTCGCGAACATGGAGTCGTAAGTCGCGTCCTTCCAGCAACCGTCCGACAAATGCCCATCTCCGAGGCACGCGTCGCTGGTGAACACCGACAACTGATAGTTCGGGTCAGGGTCACCCGTCCAGTACCAAACGTAGGCGTCGAAATCACCTGCTTGTTGGAGGTCGTACATCTTCGCGGCTGTGACCGGCTTGACCTCGACCGCGATTCCGACCTTCTTGAGGAAGCCTTCGATCAACTGCCCTATCGACGTGCTGCCGTTGACATCGTCGGAAACAGGCAGCCGCAACCTCAGCGGCGAGTTGCTGTTCTTTGGGTCTATGCGAACGCCGTCAGTGCCCATCGGGTAGCCAGCTTCGTCGAGTAGCGCGTTGGCGGCGGCCGGGTCGTAGCCCAAGACCTTGTCACTGGGTATGTCGAGGTGCCAGTAGTCCGACAGCGGACGCACGATCGTCTCACCCGGCGATGCGGCCTGCGGATAAACCTTGTCGACGATCGCCTGCTTGTCGATCGCCAGCTCTATCGCCTTACGCACCTTGATGTCCTTCAAGGCGGCCAGCGGCTTCGATGGCGTGTCCTGGTTGCCGAAGTTGAACGCCATGTTGACCCAGAAGTCGGACGTGACCTTCTGCACCTTCACATTCTTGATTGCGCCGAGTGCGGGGAGCAATGCACCATCGAACCCGTCACCGATATCGATCTGACCGTTCTTGAGCGCCTGCACCATGGCTTCTTGATTCGTGTACAGCTGGAAAACGATCTGGTCGTATACCGGCTTGTTGCCCCAGAAGTAGGGGTTACGAGTGAACGTCCAGTTCTGCCCAGGGGTAGCGCTAGTCATGATGAACGGGCCGGAGGCAACGTTGGGCACCGTATTGACAGCTTTGATCTTGTCGATGTCGTCGTTGGCGTACTTTCCCCAGATGTGTTCGGGCACGATGTAAGCCCAGGCGGGCACCTTCGGACCTCGAGTGGCCACTGGCGAATGCCAGATGAGCGTGAGGTCGTCGGGCGTCTCAAAAGTGGTGCCCTTAGGGAAATAACTAGAGAAGTAGTCGAACTGTTTGTCGATGGCGAACCGGTAGCTGAAAGCCACGTCCTTGGAGGTCAGCGGCTGCCCGTCACTCCACTTGATGCCCGGATGGATCTTGCAGGTCCAGGTCTTGAAGTCCGCACTGGGATCGCACGAATCAGCGACGGAGGGCTGCGCCGCGAGATCAGGACTGAACTGCAGCGCCAAGTCGTACTGCAAGATCAGCGAGCCCCCACTCTGCTGGCGAATTGACCGCCCAGAGGTTGGGGTTATCGATACCGGTGGTCATGCCAATGCGCAGCACTAGCGGTGCCGTCGACGCACTCGGCGATGCCGAATCAGCCACTGCCGGTGCGGCGATCAATAGACCCCCCGCGACGAGACCGGCGAGGACGAGTGCGGTGCACTGAATCGACTTGCTCATGACATGTCCATCCCTGTTAGTCGGACTGACGGAGCCCGCCGCTGGTTCTTACGTTCTCAACTCCGGGTGAGTCTGCTTGAGCGAGCAACTGTCCACTGAGCGAAACCTCGCACATCACATCGGATTTCACGGCGAGATTGGTGGTCTCGCTGCATTCGTGTCACTTCCGTGACCCAGGACCGCCCGCACTTGGTCATCGAGCAGGCCGTTGGTTGCCAGTAGCCGGCATCCATCAGTAGGCGACCCGCCCCGCACTGCGCTGATTGCCCCGCCAGCCTCGGAAAGGATCAATCCCGTTGCGGCCCAGTCCCACTCGAAGCACTCGGATGCCTCAACCAAGACGTCAGCAGCGCCTCGAGCTACCAACAGATGGCCCCAGGCATCAGCCATACCTCGCGATCCGCGAGTGGAGGTGACGAGTCGAACCAAACCATCGAGTTGGCCTTCCTCGACGAACTCCTCAACCGAGGCATGCAAGACGAAAGCATCTGCCAATGTTGCAACCGAAGACACGTGCAACTGTCGACCCTCAGACCATGCACCTTCGCCACGCACAGCGGTCACTCGTTCACCGAGCGCGGGGGCATCAGCGACCCCGACCACTACTTCGCCTGCTGTGCGCAATGCGATGAGCGTGGTCCACATGGGGATTCCCTCAGCGAACATTCGAGTTCCATCGATCGGGTCAATCACCCAAATGCGGTCATTACCACCCTGAGCGAGGCCGTCTTCCTCACCACGAACGCCGTCATCTGGATACTCAGCGCGCACCGCCGCACGAATCACTCGCTCGGCGAGTTGATCGGTTGCGGTGACAACGGTGCGATCAGCTTTGCGTTCGACGGATTGACGCTCGCCAAAACCGAATGCGGCCATGGTGACGCCGGCAGCAAGATCGGCGAGGTAATTTGCGAACTCAAGATCCTGGTTCATCGCGCTGACCTTACCGAGTCGAGGCCGGGCCAATGCCTGCGGTGGCGCAATGTTCTGACGTAGGCAACGATTCCGTACCAATGCACCGCGCATCCTCAATTTCGGTCGCGCATATCCCTCGCGCCTGCCAAGTTCATGTCGTCACCATCGAAAGTCTCCGACCTGCGGATTGGACCCCCATGAAATTGCATCGCCTTGCTGCCATGTCCATGGCAGCGACCCTCGCGCTAGGCCTGACTGCTTGCAGCTCGGGTGGATCAACGACGCCCACAGACTCTGCGTCGGCTTCAACCGCTCCGACCGCAACCGCGGGATACCAGGCAGAGCACGCCGGCGGCACCGTGACGCTGCTCGCCAAGGGCGCAGGCGGAACCCTCGATCCGAAGGTCAACTACACGCTGCAGTACTGGCAGCTCTTCCAGGCCACGTACGACGGGCTGACCGGGTTCAAGAAAGTCAATGGCGAAGACTCATTCACGGTCGTACCCGACCTAGCCGAGTCGATCCCTGAGGCGACCAACGGCGGCAAGACCTACGTCTTCCCGCTGCGCAAGGGCATCAAGTTCTCCGACGGTACCGACGTCACAGTCGACGATGTCGTTGCCTCGTTCCAGCGCATCTTCAAGGTCTCCAGCCCCACAGCAGGCGGCTTCTATGCCGGCATCGTCGGCGCCGACCTATGTCTGACGACCCCCGCCACGTGCACCCTCGATGGCGGAGTAGTTGCCGACAAGACGGCCAATACGGTGACCATCAACCTCATCGCGCCCGACCCCGAGTTCCTGTACAAGCTCTCGGTGCCGCACGCCGCCATCAACCCGAAGTCCGCCCCCGTGACCGATGCGGGCAACGCCCCAATCCCCACTACCGGGCCGTACATGTTCAAGTCCTACGACCCCAATACCTCCTTGGTAATGGTGCGTAACCCCAACTTCACGGAGTGGTCGACCGACGCACAACCCAAGGGCTACCCCGACGAGATCGACTACAAGTTCGGTCTCACCGTGGAAGCCTCGGTGACTGCAGTAGAAAACGGCCAAGCCAACTGGCTGTATGACCCGCCGCCTGCCGACCGGCTGGCTGAGATCGGCACGAAGTACGCACCACAGGTACACGTCGAGCCGTTGACCGCCTACTGGTACGCCCCGATGAACGTCAACATCCCACCGTTCAACAACCTCCAGGCCCGACAGGCCGTCAACTGGGCCGTCGACCGCAATTCAATTGTGCAGTTGCTAGGCGGCCCGAAGCTAGCCGCACCGGTCTGCACCCTGCTCCCGCCAGGCTTCCCCGGCCACGTGGATGACTGCCAGTACACAAACCCGGCTGGTACCACCTGGCAGGGCCCTGACCTCGCAAAGGCCAAGCAACTAGTACTCGACTCAGGCACTGCCGGGCAGTCGGTGGCAATCGTGGTCACCGACGACGAGGTCAACAAGGCAGTCGGGGAGTACATGCAGTCAGTGCTGAACTCGATCGGCTACAAGGCCACAGTAAAGGCGATCTCGAACAACATTCAGTTCACCTACATCCAGAACAGCAACAACAAGGTGCAGATCAGCGTTACCCAGTGGTACCAGGATTACCCGGCGGCGTCGGACTTCCTGAACGTGCTCTTGGGCTGCGCATCGTTCACGCCGGGCAGCGACTCGTCGATCAACATGTCGGGCTACTGCGACAAGACAATCCAGGCTCAGATGGACGATGCACTGACTACCGAACAGACCAGCATGGACGATGCGAACGTGAAGTGGGCTGCAATAGACAAGGCACTCATGACTGCCTCGCCGCAGGCGCCCCTCATCACGCCACAACTGGTCAACTTCCTGTCTGCCGGCACCGGCAACTACCAGTTCAGCAAGCAGTTCTACATGCTGGTCGACCAACTCTGGGTTAAGTAGTTAAGGCGAATACCCACTCTATGAATACAAGTAAGACCGACATATCGAGCACTCCCGCCACGCAGTACGCCGGTCCTTGGCGTACTGCGTGGCGGGACGTTCGCCGTAACAAGGTTGCGGTGGGCTCACTTGTCGTGCTCTTCATCATCATTGCCGCGTGCTTGGCGGCGCCTTGGTATGCCGATCACGTGATGCACCTGGATGCGTTCTCGTCCAACATCAATGGCACGTATCTAGTCAACGGTGTACCCAAGCCCGTTCTGGAAACGTCAACTTCCGGGCTCGGGCTCGGGGTGAACCCCATCGGCCCCACGTGGGATCCGGCAAACTTCTTTCTTGGCGCTGACAACCAGGGCCGCGATGTCATGTCCCGACTCCTCTACGGCGGCCGCAACAGCCTGATGATCGGCTTCGTCTCGGCCGTGATCTGCTGCGTTCTCGCCGGTCTCGTGGGCGTGGTCGCTGGCTACTTCGGCGGCGGCCTTGATGCCGTGCTTTCTCGTGGGCTCGACGTGCTCTGGGCCTTTCCCGTGTACCTGCTGGCCATCTGTCTGTCAGTGGTTCTGATCAATGCCACACTCGATATCGGGCCGATCACGCTGACCTCGGGCAGCATCATCTTGCCGATCCTGATCATTGGTGTGATCTACGTTCCCTATGTGGCGCGCCCAATCCGTGGCCAGACCATGTCACTCCGTGAGCGCGAGTTCGTGCAGGCATCTGTCGGCGCTGGCGCAACTGATGCCCGGCTCCTGCGACGCGAGATCCTCCCCAACGTACTGCCCACCCTCATCGTCTTCCTGCCGCTGATGACCGCGATCAACATGCTCACCGAGTCAGCGCTGTCGTTCCTCTCGATCGGCGTACAGCCACCCGACGCGAGTTGGGGCACGGTCATCAACGACGGAGTCGGCCTGCTCTACACGCGTCCAATGGTGGCGATTGCACCAGGCGTCATGCTCGCCATCACCGCAGTCGCGCTCAATCTTTTCGGCGACGGCATCCGCGACGCCCTCGACCCCAAAGCTCGGCTACGGGGTGCGGTGTAGATGTGGCGTTTTGCTGGCAGGCGAGCACTCGCGGCCGTCTTGGTCTTGTTTGCCATCAGCGTGATGGTCTTCCTGATCTTCTTCGCCACTCCGGGCGCTGACCCAGCGGCTCGAATCGCTGGACGCAATGCCAGCCAGGAGACTCTGGCGCAAGTGCGTGCTTCGTTCGGCTTCGACAAGCCCATGTACATGCAGTACGGGCTGATGATGCGGCACCTTTTCATTGATCGTGATCTCACCTCGTTCGTCAACCGAGGCTCGCAAGTGATCCCGCAAATCACCCAGGCAATCCCAGTCACACTGTCGCTCGTGATCGGCGCAGCGGTGATCTGGATGGTGCTCGGCATCATCATGGGAGTCGCGGCAACTGCTGGACGAGGCACTGCAGTCGACCCGATCATCATGGTCTTCGGGGTGATCGGGGTATCGCTGCCTGTCTATTGGCTCGGCGAGGTCGTAAACCTCATCACCCAGAGCCGATTACACGATTCATGGTTCGCTTGGGTGCCGCCGCTAGGCTACGCGCCACTCAGCGACGGCGTCGGTACTTGGGCGTTGCACCTAGTGCTGCCTTGGATGACATTAGCCGTGCTGTACGCCGGGATCTACGCGCGAGTGCTTCGCTCGGAGATGGTCGGCGCGATGAACGAGGACTATGTCCGCATGGCTCGCGCGAAAGGCATCGGCGAGGGTCGCGTTTTGATCCGCCACGCATTGCGCACCTCACTGATCGTCATCGTCAGCCTGTTCGGACTCGACTTCGGTGCACTCATCGGTGGCGCCGCGTTGCTCACCGAGGTTGTCTTCGGCCTGCAGGGGGTGGGCAAGCTGACCTACGACTCATTGCAGAACTTCGACCTGCCGGTGATCTTGGGCTGTGTGCTCTATGCAGCCTTCTTCGTTGTGGTTGCCAACTTCATCGTCGACTTGGCCTACGCCTGGCTAGATCCGCGGGTACGACATGTCTGAGCCGCTCCTCGAAGTCCGTAATCTGCGAGTTTCATTCCGCACTCGCACTGGCACCGTTACCGCAGTAGACGGCATCTCGTTCACTGTCGACCCCGGCGAAGTCGTTGGGCTCGTTGGTGAATCCGGCTCGGGCAAGAGCGTGTCGATGCTCACGGTGTTACGCCTCATCGACAACCCCAACTGTGTCATCGAGGGCGAGGTCCTGTTCAAGGGCAATGACCTTCTGACCATGAGCGATGCCGATCTGCGAAGTATTCGAGGGCGAGAAATCGCCATGATCTTCCAGGATCCGATGACTGCCCTCACCCCGGTGTACACCGCGGGCTGGCACATCAGCGAGCAGATCCGGGCACACGAAAAGGTATCGAAGAAGGCGGCTAACGATCGAGCGATTCAGCTGCTCACGAGCGTGGGAATACCCAACGCTGAGTCGCGAGTCAATTCCTACCCGCACGAGTTCTCCGGCGGAATGCGACAGCGCGTCGTCATCGCAATGGCGTTGTCGTGTAACCCGTCGCTACTGATCGCTGATGAGCCAACCACCGCGCTTGACGTCACGATCCAGGCGCAGATCCTCGAACTGCTGCGCGACCTGCAAAGTGAATTCGGCGCATCAATCGTGCTGATCACCCACGACATGGGAGTGGTGTCGCAGATGGCCAATCGCGTCATGGTCATGTACGGCGGACGGCTCGTCGAAGCCGGCAGCCGTTTGGATGTGATGCGCGAACCAGCTCACCCCTATACGTGGGGCCTGATGGGTTCGATCCCTCCAACGGATGGCACTCGCGCGGTTCGGCTCGCAGCGATTCCCGGTGCACCCATCTCACCCTCAGACAGCGATCGCGATCGATGCCTGTTCGCGCCTCGCTGCACTTTCGCCACGGATAGTTGCCGGCCGCAGCCTGGTCTGATCGAACACAGGCCAGGGCACTCCGACGCGTGCATCATTCCGTTCAGCGAGCGCGCTCAGCGTCGCACCGAAGCACTAGCCCCCATGCGAGCACGCACATGACCGCCTCATCGCCAGCCGAGCCCAACGCCCCGATCCTGCTTGAGGCTCGTGACGTCGTGAAGCACTTCCCGATTCGCACGGCGCAGGGGCGGCAGCAAGTCCGAGCGGTTGACGGCGTAAGCCTCAAAGTGCGCACGGGTGAGACCCTCGGCCTCGTCGGCGAAAGTGGTTGCGGTAAATCAACTTTCGGCCGTTGCCTGGTCAAGCTCATTGACCCCACGAGCGGGTCGGTGCTCTTCGACGGCGAGGACATCACGCACATGTCGCGGCGCGAACTCCGCAGCAGACGCACTGGCTTCCAGATGATCTTTCAAGACCCGTACGCATCACTGAACCCACGTCGGCGGGCGGCCGCGACAGTCGAAGAGCCAATGCGCACACATGGCATGGGCACCGACCAAGAGATTCGTGCCCGCGCCATTCATCTGCTACAGACCGTGGGATTCGACGAGTCGTACGCCAACCGCTACCCACACGAGTTTTCCGGCGGCCAGCGTCAGCGGCTCGGCATCGCGCGCGCATTGGCGCTATCGCCGCGACTCCTCATCGCCGATGAGCCAGTGTCAGCCCTTGACGTCTCGATTCAGGCGCAGGTGCTCAACCTTCTCGCCGATCTGCAGGAAGAGCAGAAACTAACTTACGTTTTCATCGCGCACGACCTAGCGGTCGTGCATCACATCGCAGATCGCATTGGCGTCATGTACCTAGGCGAACTCGTCGAACTTGGCGGCTCGACCGAGGTTTATAACAACCCGCGGCATCCCTATACCGAAGCACTGCTGTCGGCGATCCCAGTGATCGACACCGACACCGAAGTGCGCGAGCGGATCGTGCTCACGGGTGATCTGCCCAACCCAATCGACAAGCCCTCCGGCTGTGCCTTCAGCCCGAGATGTCGTTACGCACAAGACATCTGCCGGGTCGAGAAGCCGCTATTGCAGATCCAGTTGGACGGCCGCGAAGTTGCCTGCCACTTCCCGGTCGCGACCGGCGCGAAGTAGCCCTGGCCTCAGCCCAACCGGAAGGGCGCGGGACATGCTGACAACTTGGGCACCCGCACTCGGGCAATGACTGAACCCGGGCAGGGGTGGCACGCCTGCGCGATTCCCACATCGCAAGCCACCGACAAGAAGATGAAGGCGTCCTCCATCGTGAAGCCCCACTGATCCACCAACAGCCGCGCCGCCTCTTCGCACGCGAGCCGAATCGCTTCGTTCAGGTCGTTGTCAGTGACCCCGTGCGTGACCCATGAATCAGCGAGTTCGGTGACTGGCCAACGGCTCTGCTTGCCCTTGACCAAACTGACCCGAATCAAGACATCGCCATCGATCTCGACGCCAGTGCCCGATACCTCACCGTCGCCCATCGATGCGTGCATATCGCCGATGGCCAGCATCGCGCCAGACTGTCGAACGGGCAACATCACGGCTGCGCCTGGACCATGCAAGTGGTTGTCGAGGTTGCCACCGTGCTGGCCAGCGTGGAAGTTCGGCAGGATCAGGCTCTCAGTGGCCACACCAATCACACCGACCATCGGACGAATCGGGAACGAGACGTTGTCGTTCATGTGCACGATGCCGTCTTCGACTCGGAACATCCGGGTGACCGGCGACTTCACTTGGTCGCTGAGCTGGCCCCAGCCCGGAATGATCATGGCCGAGCCTCGGCTACCAGGATTGACCTCCAGTAACTCCACCACCAACGAGTCGCCCGGCTCAGCGCCTTCGATCGCGATTGGACCCGTGGCTGCGTTGACACGCATCGTGTCGAGAACGTCGGCGGTGATCGATTCGTCAGTGACCTGACCATGGAAACAGTCATTGGTCTCGAGGCGAATCACCGATCCGGGAGCCACTGTGAGCACCGGAGTCATATTCGGTTCGAATGACCAGACGTGTTGATCTTTGGCGATCTCGTAGTCAGCAGTGGGCACGGTGCCTCCAGATCAGATGAGGCCCTAATGGTGCTGCGAGGAGGCCACACGCGCAAGGCGAAAACTCCCTCTTGCCGAACTGTCGCGGACACGTCAGGATTCCGCCAACCTGATAGTTGGATATGGGGTCAGCGAAAAGGCCCACAAACCAGCAGGGTCAACGGTAACCTGCGCGCCAGACGCTCATCACAAGGTGGTCGTCGAACTCCCATCCCTAGGAGACCAGAGATGATGCATATCTCCGCAACGGTCAACGGGACTCATCGCATGGGTGAGGTGGAGCCACGGCTCCTGCTCGTCCACTGGCTACGTGAGAACCTCGGCCTCGTCGGAACACCCATTGGGTGCGACACGTCCAACTGCGGTGCATGCACCGTTCTACTCGACGGGCAGAGCGTCAAATCGTGCAACATGCTCGCCGTGCAGGCCGACGGCTCGAACATCACCACGATTCAGGGGCTTGGCCCTGAAGGCGAGATGGGCACAATCCAGAAGGCGTTCAAGGAGTGCCACGGGCTTCAGTGCGGCTACTGCACACCTGGGATGGTGACCGCAGCAGCAGACTTGCTTGCTGAGAACCCTGACCCCACCGAGGAAGAGATCCGCGAAGGACTGCACGGCAACTTGTGCCGTTGCACCGGATATCACAACATCGTGAAGTCCGTTCAGCTCGCTGCAGCAGAGATGCGTGGTGCAAAGTGACCGACACAATCGAAGAGGCCCCGGCATCCATCGGACAGCCAAAGCGGCGCAAGGAAGATGCGCGTCTGCTCATGGGCGAGACCGAGTGGACCGACAACATTCAGCTCCCTGGCACATTGCACATGGCCTTCCTGCGTAGTTCGATAGCGCACGCGAAGATCCTGCGCATCGACACAAGCGCAGCAAAGCTCGCCGAGGGCGTCGTGCACGTCTACACGGGTGAGGATTTCCCCGGTCAGCCAGGATCAACCTGCGTCTGGCCCGTCACCGCAGACATCGTCATGACCCACTACCCGGCGATCTGTACCGACGAGGTCCGCTACGGCGGTGACGTCGTCGCCGTTGTTCTGGCCACCGAGCGCTACCTCGCAGCCGACGCACTCGACCTCATCGACGTCGACTACGAGCCGCTGCCGGCCGTAGTCGATATGGAGGAGGCACTCAAGGAGGGCTCACCGCTCGTCCACGAGTCAGCCGGAACCAACCGCTGCTACACGCACAACATGCCTTGTGGCGACTACGAAGCCGCTAAGGCCAAGGCTGACGTTGTGGTGTCGCGGCGCTTCATCAACCAACGGCTGATCCCGAGCCCGATGGAAACCCGCGCCGTTGTCGCCGCGCCGCAGGGCATGGCAGACGAAATCACGCTGTGGACCTCGACCCAGATCCCACACGTCCTTCGGGTTCTGTTGGCGCTGCTCACCGGTATCCCCGAGAACCAGATCCGCGTGGTGGCTCCCGATGTCGGCGGTGGATTCGGCGGCAAGTTGCAGATCTCACGCGAGGAAGTTCTCGCGCTGATTCTTGCAAAGCGCCTCGGCCGTCCGGTCAAGTGGAGCGAAACTCGCAGCGAGAACATGGTTGCGATGCACCACGGCCGCGACCAAATCCAGGACATCGAGATCGCCGCAACCAAGGACGGAAAGCTCCTTGGTATGAAGGTGGATCTGCTCGCCGACATGGGCGCCTACCTGCAGATCATCACGCCAGGAACGCCGTTGCTCGGAATGTTCATGTACTCCGGCATCTACAAGATGGAAGCACTCGACTTCACCTGCACCGGCGTCTACACCAACAAGACGACCACCGACGCATACCGTGGTGCTGGCCGACCTGAGTCAACCTTTGCGATTGAGCGGATCATGGACGAGCTCGCAGCCGAACTCGGCATGGAGCCGATGGAACTGCGCAAGCTCAACTGGGTCAAGCACGAGGAGTTCCCGTTCACCAATGTTGCCGGGCTCACATACGACACGGGCAACTACGAGGCCGCCACCGAGCGCGCGCTCGAACTGTTCGGCTACGACGAGTTGCGCGCCGAGCAGGCAGCACGTCGAGCTGCTGGCGATCCAGTGCAACTGGGCATCGGTATCTCGACCTTCACCGAGATGTGCGGTCTTGCACCCTCACGCACCTTGGGCGCGTTGAACTACGTCGCTGGCGGTTGGGAGCACTGCACGCTACGCGTGCTCCCCACCGGCAAGGTCGAACTCGTCACCGGTACAGCGCCACATGGTCAGGGCCACGCAACAGTGTGGAGCCAGATCGCCGCTGACGTCATCGGTGTTCCATTCGAGGACATCGAAGTCATCTACGGTGACACCGGCCGTGCCCCTTACGGCATGGACACCTACGGTTCGCGTTCGCTCGCGGTAGGTGGCCAGGCGATCAAGGTGGCTGGCGAACGCCTCGTCGAGAAGGCTCGAATCATCGCCGCGCACCAGCTCGAGGTGAGCCCAGAGGACATCGAGTTCAACAAGGGCGTCTACTCGGTCAAGGGTGATCCGGAGAAGTCGAACACGATCCAAGGGATCGCGTTCGCGGCTTTCACCGCGCACAACCTGCCGCCGGGCGTTGAACCGACCCTGCACGGTGAGGCGACAGTCGACCCGATCGACTTCTCCTACCCACACGGTACGCACCTCGCGGCCATGGAGGTCGACACCGAGACCGGCAAGGTCACGTTGCGCAAGTACGTCGCAGTCGATGACTGCGGCATTCAGATCAACCCCATGATCGTCGAAGGTCAGGTGCACGGCGGTCTCGCTCAGGGCATCGCTCAGGCAATGTACGAAGGCGCGCTCTATGACAACGATGGCAACTTGCTGACAGCGTCCATGGGCGAGTACCTGCTGCCCAGCTCTGCTGACCTCCCGTCGTTCATCACCGACCGCACTGTCACCCCCTCAACCACGCATCCGCTGGGTACCAAGGGAATCGGTGAGGCCGGCGCGATCGCATCAACACCAGCGATCATCAACGGCGTCGTCGACGCCATCCGTCATCTCGGTGTCAACGACGTGCTCATGCCCGCAAGCCCACAAAACGTATGGCGCGCGATTCAGGCTGCGCAGAATGGTGGTGCGGCATGATTCCCTCCGCATTCGACTACGTTCGAGCCGGTACGGTCGACGAGGCGGTTGCCGCGCTCGTTGCCGGTGGTGAAGATGCAAAGGTGCTCGGCGGCGGCCAGTCGCTGATTCCTGTTCTTCGTCTTCGCCTCAACAACCCATCGCTCATTGTTGATGTCAGCACGGTCGATGAGATGCGTTCAATCGTCGACGAAGGCTCGTCGCTACTCATCGGCGCTGCGGTCACGACCGACGCGGTTATGAAGGACGCTGGCGTGCAGGCCGACATTCCGCTGCTCGCAATCACCGCTGCAACTGTGGCAGACCGTGCCATCCGGCACCGAGGCACATTCGGTGGATCCTGCGCCCACGCAGATCCGGCTGGCGATCTGCCCACAGTGGCGCAGGCTCTGGATGCTGAGTTTGTGATCGCAGGTCCTGGTGGCCGGCGTACCGTCGCGGCGAAGGACTTTTTCCTCGACTTCTTCACCACCGCAGTAGGTCCCGATGAGGTCCTGGTGGCAGTGCGCGTTCCGAAGTTGGGCGCAGGCTGGGGAGTCAACTACCAGAAGTTCCAGCGCACTGCTCAGGCCTGGGCGATCGTCGGAGTTGCCGCTGCAGTCAAGACCGAAGGCGGGACGATCACGGGCGCACGGATCGCACTCACCAACATGGGCGCAACTCCGATCCGCGCATCCTCGGTTGAGGCAGCACTGATCGGCGGACCAGCAACCATCGAGGCAATCAAGGCGGCATCGGCATCAGCAGCCGACGGCACGAAGCCCACCAGCGATACGCATGCAACAGCCGACTTCCGATCGCACCTTGCTCGGGTGCACACCGCTCGTGCGGTAGCAAAGGCAGCCGGAATCTAGTTCAGCACAAGGCAGAACGGCCCCCGTCGCTCCAGCAGCGACGGGGGCCGTTCTGCGTCTACCCGGGGTAGACCTCAAGTTCAGTGGCCTTGGTCGAAAGCCACACCTCGCTGCCGGCAACGAGTCCGAGTTCGACGACCGCTCCTGCAGTGACGTCGACAACAACCGAAGGCGCGCCTGAGACCGTGACGCGCACACGATCGCCGATCGGCTGGACCCCCGTGACGTGTCCGGCCCAGACATTACGAGCGCTGCCTTCCGGCTTGTGTGCATGCAGCGAGATGGCAGTCGGCCGCACAGCGACGAGCGCCGGACCAGCCAGCAGGTGATCCGGTGCGTGCAGTTCGCCACCATCGTCGAGGGCGATGAGCCCCGCGCTCGCCTGCCCACGCAGCAAGTTCAGACCCATGACCTGCGCTACGTATGAGGTCGCTGGCCGCTGTGCAATCTGCGCGGTAGTGCCAGCCTGTGTGACCCGTCCAGACTCAAGCACTACGACTCGGTCCGCCAACACCAGTGCATCCAATGGATCGTGCGTGACCAAGATGGTCGGACCCTGAAAACTTCTTAGATGCGAACGCAGTTCAGCCCGGACGTCCTGTCGAGTAGCGATGTCGAGCGCCGCTAGCGGCTCGTCAAGCAGCAAAGCGTGTGGCTGGGCTGCAAGTGCTCGCGCGAGCGCAACGCGCTGCGCCTGTCCGCCAGAGATCTCACCTGGACGACGTCCAGCAAGATCGGTAAGGCCGAACCGATCAATCCACACACGCGCTTGATCGCGTGCCTTCCCACCGGACGCACCTGCGCTGCGCGGCCCGAAGGCGACGTTGTCGAGCACCGACAGATGTGGGAAGAGCCGATAATCCTGGAACACGAAGCCAATGCGGCGATGCGCTGGATCGACGAACACGTCACGGGCAGGATCGTCGACCACAACGTCACCGATGACGATCTGGCCCTGATCAATGGCTGCGAGCCCGCATAGGGCACGAAGCAACGAGGATTTGCCTGCTCCATTGGGCCCGAGGACAGCAACAACCTCACCGGGCGCGACCGCTACCTCGATATCAAGAGTGAAGTCGCCTCGGTTAAGGACCACACGCGCCACGACACCGGTCATGACGCGACACCGGTTCGCAGCCAACGATCCCGGAGTCCGACCAGCACCGCGATCGAGACCAGCAGCAGCACCAAGCTCAACGCGATCGCCTGATCAGGATCGCCCTCTAGGCCCATGTAGACCGCGAGCGGCAGAGTCTGAGTGACTCCAGGGAGATTGCCGGCGAAGGTGATCGTGGCACCGAACTCACCTAGTGCGCGGGCGAAAGTGAGCACTCCCCCAGCGATCAGCGACGGCCCAATCAACGGCAGTGTGACTCGTCGAAATACCGCCGACTTACTGGCGCCAAGGGTTGCCGCGGCATCCTCTAGCCGCGTATCAAGACCGCGCAGCGCGCCCTCGACGGTGATGATCAGGAACGGCATCGCCACAAAGGTTTCAGCCACCACAACACCTGGCGTGCTAAACGGAAGGGTGATGCCGCAGCATGAATCGAGATACTGCCCCACCATGCCGCGCCTGCCGAAGGCAAGCAGCAGCGCAATGCCACCAACCACCGGCGGCAGTACCAATGGCACGGTAACAAGTGCGCGTGCAAATCGTCGGCCCGGGAATTCGGCCCGCGCAAGTAGCCACGCAAGGGGAAGGCCGATTGCGATCGATATCACTGTGGCGCTCAGTGCCGTAACCAGCGAAAGCCGAAGCGCATCAAGGCTTGTGCGCGACGTCAAGAGTTCGATCAGCCGCCCCCAAGGCGCTCGAATCAACAGGCCGAGCACCGGAAGAACGAGAAACGCGAGCGCGATGATCGCTGGAATCGCTACCGGCCACGGCGGTGTCGATCTTGAGCGCCCGCGCTTGTTCACGGGGCAGCGAATCCAGCGGACGCCAGTGCAGCTTGACCAGCGGGCGACAAGACGAACGCGACAAATGCCTGTGCCGTGGCTGCATTGGCACTGCCCTTGATGGCAGCAATCGGATACTTGTTGGTGACGTTGTGATCTGCCGGAATGACGACACCAACGACCTTGGCGCCCGCAGCCTGCACGTCGGTGACGTAGACAATCCCAGCGTCGACCTCCCCGAGTTCGACCTTGGCAAGAACCGACTTAACGTCAACCTCTTCGGTGACGGGCTTGATCTGAACCGAGTTCTTCGTGAACAGAGTCTGCGCGCCCGCACCGCACGGCACAGCCTGCTGACACACAGCCACTTTCACGCCCGGCTTTGCCAGATCAGCGAGGCTCGAGATAGCAACCGATGAGGCAGGGGGCGTAGCGATCTCGAGCGAATTCGTCGCGAAGTTCGAACGGCTCGGAGCCAGCCCAGCGGCAGCAACGGTATCCATCGTTTTCCCACTGGCTGAGGCAAAGACGTCGGCTGGGGCACCCGCGCCGATCTGAGTTGCCAGCGTGCTACTCGGGCCAAAGTTGAAGGTAACGCTGACTCCACGGTTCGCCGCCTCGAACGCCTTGCCGATCGCGGTGAACGCTTCCTTCAGCGATGACGCGGCGAAGACGGTGAGTGCGCCTTGCGCGGCTGCACTCCCCGACGTCGCTGGCGACGTTCCTGGCGAGGTTGAACTTGGGCCTGCACTGGAGCAAGCCGACAGCGCTAGCGCAGCAGCAACCACAAGAATTACGGGGCGACGCATGGGGATTCCGCTCATCGATGTTCAGGGATTTCGATACCGACATTGGTTGACTTCACCGTCGCAACGGCGAGCACACCGGGTTCAAGCCCCAACTCATCTGCAGCCTCGCGGCTCATCAGTGACACAACTCGATGTGGCCCTACCTGAAGCTCAACTTGAGCCATCACCGTGTCGCGAACGACTTTGATGACGATGCCGGTGAGCCGGTTACGTGCCGATGCGCTGACAACAGGGCTCGTGAGCGCAGGTTCGTCGGCCGCACGCTCGGCCATGAACCGGGCGAGTTCAACGCCGTCGATCACCGCCCGCCCCGAGGAGTCGGTGCCGGTCGTCAATCGGCCGGCGTCGGCCCAGCGTCGAATCGAATCGTCGCTGACTTGGAGGAGCGCGGCCGCCTCGCTGATACGGAACGAAGTCATGAGCGAAGATTATCCGCAGATACGGAGTTAGGACAAGTCTAAATCCGCATACTTGAAGTATTCGACTCAATATAGCCGCAACTAAGTTTAGACTACTGACTCGGAAGATCGGCCCGATGATCGATGTCACTGCCGTCGGCCACGTCGCCCACCTCAATGAGTGCCGAGTCGTGCTCGTTCAAATAGGCCCGCGCACCACGATCGCCAATGGCCGACTCGCTGACCCCGGCCCAGTGCTCACGACCGATCAGCACCGGATTGCCGCGGATCCCAGCGAAGGCCGCTGCGGCCAAGGACGCTGCCGAGGCGCCCCGAGCAAGCCGCTCGACTGCAGCACCGGTGATCCCCGGCAAATCGACCAAGGTGATGACCACAGCATCGACGCCGGCCCGACCTTCGAGAGATGCCAGCCCTGCTTGCACCGACGATCCCATCCCCGACCGCCACTGCTCGTTGACGACGATCTCGGCGGCCACCTCGCCGCGCCAAGCGCCAAGGACAACAAGTACGGGGTCGCAACCACCCTCACGCAAAACGCGGATCGCCCGATCGACCAAGCGCTCATCGCCCACGATCACTGGAGCCTTCGGCCCACCGAAGCGCGATCCCTCGCCAGCCGCTAGGACTAGGCCTGCGATCAACGCGGAGCGCCCGCGTGGATCGGACCCTCGGCTGAAGTCAGCGATGCCCCACTGCCGCCCCAACGGGACTGGATGATCTCTGCCGCGATCGAGATCGCGGTCTCCTCTGGAGTGCGTGCACCAAGGTCGAGCCCGATTGGTGAGTGGATGCGCGCAATCTCGTCGTCGGTGAGCCCGGCTTCCTTGAGCCGAACCACCCGATCTTCGTGCGTCCGTCGTGATCCCATCGCACCGATGTATGAGGCGCGCGTTGCGACGGCGGTCTTCAACGCCGGAACGTCAAACTTCGGATCATGAGTCAGCACGCAGATCACGGTGCGGGAGTCGACGTCCTGGGAAGCCAACCAACGATGTGGCCAATCGACGACGATCTCGTCTGCCTCAGGGAATCGCTTGCGAGTAGCGAAAATCTCGCGCGCATCAACCACTGTGACATGGAAGCCAAGCAACTTGCCGGCCTTGGTGAGAGCAGCTGAGAAGTCGATCGCGCCGAAAATCATCATGCGCGGCGCGGGCGCGAAGGACGCAACGAACACCTCGAGCTCGGTACCGAGTCGTTCGCCCTGAGCCCCGTAGTGGAGGAACCCAGTGGTCCCGGATTCGAGTAACCCCAGCACATCTGCTCCCACGGTGTCGTTGAGGCGATCGGTGCCAAGCCCGCCCTCGACACCGTCGGCGCGCACCACGAGGTGCCGACCCACATGCTCTGGACCCTTGACGATCGTGGCAACAGCTACTGGGATGCCGGCATCAATGCTCGCGGCGATACCTAGCAATTCCGGCCAAGTCTGTGGGCTGACCTGCTCGACGAAAACCTCAAGAATCCCGCCGCAGGTAAGACCCACCGCGAAGGCGTCGCCATCGCTCACGCCATAGACCTCATAGCGTGATTCCCCATCAGCGAGAACTTCTTTGCCGGTCTCGTACAGCGCCCCTTCAACACAGCCACCACTCACCGACCCGACGGCTTCACCGCCTTCGGTGACAAGCATCGAGGCACCGGCAGGGCGCGGAGCCGACCGCCAAGTGCGCACCACAGTGCCCATCGCGACTGCCTCACCCCGCTCGAATGCGGCGAGTAGAGCGGGGAGTACTTCACGCATTGACTTGCACCTCCGTAGCGCGCCATGACTGCTGTAGACACATAATGACGCCCATGACTTCGATTCGTCGCGCCGATGTGGTCTTTGACCCCATCTCGGTCAGCGATGTCGAGGCACTGGTCTCTGACTCTGCCGCAGGCGCCATCGTGAGTTTCTCCGGAGATGTGCGCAACCACGATCACGGTCGCGACGTCGCACATCTCGAGTATGAAGCTCACCCGACCGCTGACAATGTCCTTGCCGAAGTAGCCCGCGAGGTCGCCGAGCGCCACGACGTAATCGCCATCGCAGCGAGCCATCGAGTCGGCCCCTTATCGGTCGGTGACTCCGCTCTCGTGGCCGCCGTTTCGTCGGCGCACCGCAAGGCAGCGTTCGATGCCTGCGCCGATTTAGTTGACACGATCAAGGATCGACTCCCAGTCTGGAAGCATCAGGTCTTCACAGACGGCACAGATGAGTGGGTGAATTGCGCATGAGCCAGCTGGTCGACACATACGGCCGGGTGCACCGCGACCTGCGAGTGTCACTCACCGACCGCTGTTCACTTCGCTGCACCTACTGCATGCCAGCAGACTTCGCCGACTGGATGCCTGGGCCGTCACTGCTTTCAACCGCCGAGTTGATGTTGGTACTCGAGGTCGCAGTAGAACTTGGCATCACCGGTGTGCGGCTCACGGGTGGCGAGCCACTGCTTCGCGCCGACGTAGTCGATGTCGTGCGGCACATCACTTCGCTGAAGCAGGCACCTGAGGTCAGCGTGACCACGAATGGGCTGCGGCTCACCCAACTTGCCGCACGGCTGCATGATGCGGGCCTCACCAGGGTGAACGTCAGTCTCGACACCCTCGACCGTCAGCGCTTCTTAGAACTCACCAAGCGTGATCGGTTCGACGACGTCATCTCAGGCATCAAGGCGGCCCAGGCCGCAGGCCTGGCACCGGTGAAGGTCAACAGCGTCTTGATGCGCGGCGTGAACGATCACGAGGCGGTCGACCTTCTGCGTCGAGCCATCGATGAAGGCTGGCGCTTGCGCTTCATCGAGCAAATGCCCCTCGATGCGGGCGGTACCTGGGATCGCGGACAGATGATCACAGCTGACGACATCCACGCGATGCTCGGCGAGGTGTTCACGCTCACACCGGTCGAAGGTCGCGGTTCGGCGCCCGCTGAAGAGTTCTACGTCAACGGCGGGCCGGAGACCGTGGGCATCATCGCCAGTGTCACCAAGCCGTTCTGCGCGGCCTGCGATCGCCTGCGGTTAACGGCCGATGGTCAGTTGCGCAACTGCCTGTTCGCTCGCGACGAACTTGATCTGCGCCAGGTGCTCCGCGACGAGACGCTCACCCCAGATGAGGTGCGCGCCGAGGTGGAGCGCAGGCTGCACAAGGTAGTGGGCGACAAACTTCCGGGGCATGGGATCAACGATCCGCTGTTTATCCAACCAGCGAGGCCTATGTCCGCCATTGGCGGCTGACGAAGTCCGCCGGCAACTGGCTGACCATCAATGCCGCAGCCATTGGCGGCTGACGAAGTCCGCCGAGACGGGACGATCAGCCGCCGGCGAAGGGGGGCAGAACGTCGAGTCGGGCTCCTGGTGGGACGACGTAGTCGCGTTCGCTGCCACGGGCAGCGATACCGTCGACAAGGTAGGAACAGCGCGGCAGCACCTCCGCGAGAGCCGGTGAGACTGAGGCCAGGTGCACTAGGACATCACCCAACGGGCCCGACGGTACTTGCAGCGCACGGACACCCGCTGCCGCGCGTGCGGCAGCGTAGAGATGCACGTCGACTGTCCCCTGTGGTGTCACGTCGCCAGCCTATTCCTGTCCGGCGGTGGGATATCGAACTTTGGTATTCGCTGCCATGACAGGCCCAGCCAACTTCGCGGAAAACTGATCACGTGACTCGGGTAGCGCAAGCGCCCGTTGGGGTCTACGGTCGGAGCCACAAGTTGATCGCCGCTTTGGCTGAGCCGACTTTGTCGCCGCCTCGATGTCTCAGGAGTGCTCATGGAATTGCAGAACTCGTTTGTCGTGCCATCCGACATCGACACCGCTTGGAAGACCTTGCAGGATGTCGAAGGTCTAGCGCCTTGTGTCCCGGGTGCAACCCTGGAATCAAGCGATGGGCAGAACTTCACCGGTTCAGTGAAGGTCAAGCTCGGCCCGGTGAGCATGACCTACGGTGGCCAGGCGCGGTTCGTCAGCCTTGACGAAGAAACACATACCGCCGTGATCGAAGGGTCAGGTAAAGAGACACGCGGCACCGGCACGGCCACTGGCCAAGTCACAGCCAAGCTCGTCGCCGAGGCGCCCGACCGTACCCGCGTCGATGTCATCAGCGACCTGCAGATCACCGGCAAGGCGGCCCAATTCGGCCGAGGCGTCATGCAGGACGTCGCCGGACGAATCATTGATCAGTTCTCCGCAAACCTGGCGGCCACGATGGCCGCGTCTGGCGCAGTAGCGGCAACCGCGGCTGCGGCAGCCAGTGCGGCTACGGCAGCTGGCGCAGGCGAAGAAGAGGCTGCTGCAGCCGCGGCAGCGGCAGCAGCGGCAGCGCCGGCGCCAGTAATCAAGGTTGACGACAGCATCGACTTGCTCGGCACCGCTGGCGCCCCAGTCGCGAAGCGACTTGTCCCGGTCCTGATCGTGATCGCGATAGTCGTCGCCATCTACTTGTTCCTCAAGAAGTAGCTCACCAGCACCACGTCACCAGCACCACGTCACCGCACCACGTCACCGCACCACGTCACCGCACCACGTCACCGCACCACGTCACCGCACCACGTCACCGCACCAAGCAAGCGGCACTAGGCAAGCGGCA
>CAIXFH010000230.1 GCA_903918645.1 uncultured Actinomycetes bacterium
CACTAAGCCGTGCTTCACGATAACCACATGCGCCTGGATCACGTCTCGTACGCAGTGAGTCATCACGAGTTGGTCGACACTGTTCAGCGGCTGGGTCAGCAGCTCGGCGGGTCGTTCGTCGACGGTGGGCGCCACCCTCGCTTCGGCACCCAAAACTTCGTCCTACCGATCGAGGGCGGCTGCTATGTCGAGGTGGTTGCTGCCCTCGACCACCCCGCATCAGACAAGGCTCCATTCGGCCAGGCAGTCAAGGCGCGGGCCGATGCGGGCGGCGGATGGCTCGGTTGGGCCGTAGCCGTCGACGACATCGCCGATATCGAGCGGCGGCTGGGTCGCCTGTCCGTTGATGGCCACCGACGACGCCCAGACGGCTTTGATCTGACCTGGAAGCAGATTGGCGTGGCCGACCTCATCGCCGATCCCTCGCTGCCGTTCTTCCTGCAGTGGACCAGCGACCCTGCTGAGCACCCTTCCCTTGCTGGCCCCGTCCACGTTGCAGCAGTCGCATGTGAGGTGGCTGGCGATGCAGATCGCGTGCGCGAGTGGCTCGGTGGATCGATCGTCTCGCCGTTCGAGAGCACGAGCATCCAGTGGGTCGACTCCGAGGACAACGGCCTGATCGCTGTGCACTTCCGCACCGCCGACGGCGACATCGTCCGCATCGACTGACGACACCGACTCGACGGGTTCACGCTCCGCGGGCTTGCGCCAATCCCGGGTCGGTCAGGCAGTTGGCGCGATCCTGCGCACAAATGCCAGGCCCATCGCCACTGACTGCCCGATCAACAGTGCAAACAGAGCAGTACCCACGCCCACTGTGCCGCCAAGGAACCAGCCAACGATCAGCACAGTCACCTCGATCGCCATCCTGATCTGACCCACCGGCCGCCCGGTCACCCGGTGCAGCCCAGTCATCCAGCCATCTCGCGGCCCAGGCCCATGGCCAGCTGTCAGGTAGAAGCCACTGCCGAGACCAATGATCGTGATCCCCACGAGCATGAGGGCGATCCGCATCAGTATGGACGTGGGCGTCGGAACGATGTCATACATCACTTGAACGGCGATTGCGATGACCACGATGTTGGAGACGGTTCCCAGCCCTGGACGCTGACGAAGCGGGATCCACAGCAGCAGCACAAAAACACTGACCACAAATGTGGCCCAGCCGATCGCGATGCCAGTGTGTCGAGAGAGCCCCTGCGCTAGAACCGACCAGGGCGTGGCACCCAAGTTCGCGGTGAGCAACATTGCCTCGCCCGTACCGAATAGCCAGAGCCCGCCAATCAGCGCGGCAAAAGATGAGGGGCTGGGCGACCAGGTCGACTCGGCTGTCCATCTGGTCTGCGGCACCGTCCGCGATCCGCGGAGCAGGAGTCGGATCCGGTCACGGGTTGTCACGATGGTGGCCGGCTGCACGGCGTCACTCTGTCACGGATGGGCCCCTGATTTCGTCGAAGGTACGCCCTCATCGATGAACTGCCGGCGCAAGTTGGGCGGCATGCTCCGCTAGAGCGCGCGGCAGTCTCAATCTTCGCTCTGGCTGCACGACTTGCCGGTCGCAATGCCAACTCCCTCTCCTATAGTTGCCACATGGTGACGGGGCGATCACACAGAGTGTTCGAGGCAACGACGATCCACGTCTGCCTCGGCAACAACCTTGACCGGACTCGATTCGGATGCGATGCACTCGACAGGGTGCGTCCGTGACAGTTGTAGCTCCGGCACCAAATCCCCCAACAAGACTGCGCCTGCAGGCCGGTCAATGGGGTCTGCTCGTTGCGCTTGTCGCTCTGATCGTTGGCATGGGTGCCTGCTTGCTCGACATCAATCGAATTCAGTCCGCGCGGATCACCTCGCCCAGTGATTCCGGAGCGGTTCACTCGGCCCTGGCTGACGCCGTGCACGACAGCCTTGCAGTCGCTACGAGCATGGATCGATACCTCGCCAGACAAGCTCCGCTAGCAGAGGTCCAGCAGGCGAGAGCACAACTGGCGCAAGGAATTGCGTCGGCAGCAGGTAAGTCGCGCGCTTTCGGAGTCCCTGCCTACAATACGGCGTTGGCTGATTTTGACACGCTGGTTTCACAGCTGCCAGAAGGGATTTTGGAGTCGGCGACCCAGTCAAACTGGGTGCTCCGCGCGCGATCGGTGGTCGATACGCTGACCTGGGCGAGCCAAGACATCCAGGAAGCTGACACCGCCCTATTCATTCAGCAGTCGATCGACCTGAACAACAAGAACGCCGAGGTTGCGGCAGCGGTACAACGAGGCTTACTGCTACTCGTCCTCGCACTGTGCATTGGCCTGTTGCTACTGGTGTGGGTGCTCACAGATCTGCGCCGCAACATCGCCAGGGCCCGCCAACTGCTCAACGACGAGCGCGGCGAACTCGGCCTCGTGCGTCAAGCGCTCGAGCGAGCACAGATTCTCGAACGCGGCCAGACCCGCATTCTCAAGCAGATTGCCACTGGTGCAGCGCTGAGCGAGTTACAGCATGCGATCGCTACCCTCGCCTCGGATTCCACCGGCGGGATGCCGTTTCGTATCGTGTCGGGGGCGCGCATTGTCACCCCTCGCTCTAGTGCTTTAGCCGACGTCACGAAAGCGCCGCTGAAGCAGTGGCCGTTCGGATTTGATATCGCTGATCTCGATGCTGAGCCAGACGGCTTCCTCCAACTGCTTGGCCCACTTGGCCCTGCTGCACATATCGATGACCACACCCTCGCGGTGGGCAATCTGTGCGCCGAACTCGCATCCCTGGCCGCAGACCGGCACCGAGCCGCCCAGCGACTTGCACATCAGGCCACTCACGATCCGCTGACCAGGCTCGCCAATCGCACTCTGCTCCTCTCGCGCATCCAGGATGCGTTGTCACCGTCGGGCCCAAGGTCGCGAACAATCGCCCTGCTCTTCTGCGACCTGAACCGCTTCAAGGTTGTCAACGACTCACTTGGCCACCTGGCCGGCGACCGGCTACTGATAGAGGTCGGTCGACGCCTCGCCGCTGCCGTCCGCGGTACCGACACGATCGCCCGGCTAGGCGGCGATGAATTCGTTGCCCTGGCACCGTCACTGAACAGCCCTGACGATGCCCACATTCTCGCGGCCCGAATCAGCGCAGCCATCTCCGAGCCGTTCATCATCGACGGCCGCGAGTGCTTCGTCGGCGTATCAATTGGGATCACGTTCGCCGATCGCCCAGACGTGACACCCGAATCGCTCATCCGCGAGGCGGACGTCGCTATGTACCGCGCAAAGCGTTCGGCTGGCAGCCACGTCAACGTGTACGACTCCACGCTCGAAGCTGAGGTGACCACCCTGCTCAACCTCGACATCGGCGTACGCCAAGCGGTCGAGCGCGGCGAACTGCGGATTGCGCTGCAACCGATCGTCTCGATGGATGACTCCGTGCTGCGTGGGTTTGAAGCTCTAGTGCGCTGGGATCGACCAGGCCATGGCACGGTGCCGCCCGACTCGTTCCTGCCGATGGCTGAATCCACCGGGTCGATCGTCGAGATCGGTTATTGGGTCCTCCGCGAGTCGATCAACACCGCGGCCAATTGGCGCCAACTCGGCATCCACCCCGACCTCACCATCTCGGTCAATGTATCGGCTCGCCAACTACTTGAACCCGACTTCTCCGACGTCGTCTTCGATGCCCTAGCCTCAGCGGGCCTGCCCGCCCAAGCACTCATCATCGAACTCACCGAACACGCGCTGGTGCAGAGCCCCGGGTCGTACACCACCCTCGACACGCTGCGATCGCACGGCGTACGCATAGCCCTCGACGATTTCGGCACTGGCTATTCGTCACTGACCCAACTTCAGACCCTGCCGGTCGACATTTTGAAGCTGGATCGCTCGTTTGTTCTTCCAGAAGATCACACGCACAGCCACCGGGCTATCACAGTGGCCGTTGTTCGCCTCGCCCAGGCGCTGTCGCTCGACCTGGTAATCGAAGGCGTTGAAACCGAGGATGAAAGAAGTAGGCTCCTCGATCTAGGCGCCTCGTTGGGTCAGGGCTATCTGTTTGGGCGACCGCTGACACCCCAACAGGCCCAAGCACTTTCAGGAGTCAATCCGATGCGTTCGGCCGTCGGGGTCTAATCCAGTCTCGAACTCGCGTGCGTCAGCGAACTTCCAGCGCATCGAGAGCCTTGTAGATGCGCTTGGCGCTGATCGGAAACTTCGTGCCGAGGTTTTGCGCGAACAAGCTCACTCGAAATTCTTCGACCATCCACCGCACCTCCAGCGCGGCGAGCGTGTCGCGTTCCGCTGGCCGCAGACGCTCCACAACGTTCTCCCAATCGGCAAGCACTGCGTCGATCTCATCCTGCCGGCTCAAGTCTCGGCCAGTGTCCTGAGGAGCTGTCTCCAACCTTCGCAATACGGCACGTACATATCGCTGAAGATCCGGTAGCCGATCGATACCAGCAGTTGTGATGAATCCAGCGCCGAGCAGATCATCGAGCTGTGCGCTCACGTCGACGCGAAGCGCAGCCAGCGACGGGCTCGAGATCTCGGCAACTGCAGCGCGCGCCTCCATCGCCAGATCCAAGATGACCGCAACTTGGCGAACGGCACGTAAGACGTCATCCCCCACACGTGATCCGGCGTCCGCCACAATCGCTTCGTAAGCCGCGCGATCCCATGGCACCCCGCCACCTCTGACAATCGCAGCATCGAGACACGCGACGAGTGCATCGTCAATCAACACTGGCATGGATCCGTGCCGCGCACTCGCCAAGGCGAGCTTCTCGCGGTTGCTCAACACCCCTACCAAATATCGGCCAGGGGTTGGCGTGACATTGCGCAGGAGCCGTCGAATCCCCTGGCGCATCTGGACTTCCTGCTCTGCCTCAGTGGACAGAACTCGCAGGTCGACCGAGGATCCCCGATCGACGAGCGCAGGCCAGCCGACCACCGTGTGCTCACCGTGCTGCTCCTCAACGAGGCGAGGAACTCCCGCTTCCGGAAAGTCAGTGAGCCCATAGCTTTCGATCTCTCGCGAGATCTGCGAGATCGACTCCTGGACAGCGGGCGCGAGCGCCGCCTGAATCGACTCGACATCCTTGCCAGTGGCCAGCATCGATCCGGCTTCGTCGACGACACGAATCGATACTCGAAGGTGCTCAGGCAACAGGTGCGGGCTCCAAGCACTCGCCGGAATCACCACGCCGGTACGACGAGTAAGGGCTCGACTCAGCGCCTCAATGAGTCCGCGCTCACCCGGTTGCACATCGGGGAGAACCGCCCGAGCGGTGTCTGGCACCGGAACGAACGAAGTGCGGATGGACTTGGGCAGACCACGGATCAGGGCAGTGATGACCTCCTCGCGGCGTCCTGGCACATGCCAGAGGAAATCGTCGGCACTGATCTGTGGCAGCACCGAAACGGGAACGTCGACAGTGACACCATCATGCGCTGCTCCCGGCTCGAAGACATATGAGATCGCAAGCTCTGCACCAGCAACGACGTCAGCGCTGCTGCTTCCAGTGTTGAAGGACCACCTGCGCGGAAAGTCCGAATCGACGTCGGAGCCGACCTCTGGCACAAGAAGTCCGCGTGGATAGTTGAGAAGGTCAGGTGTCGCACGACGCGCAGCCTTCCACCACCGGTCAAAAGTGCGGCCGTCATTGACATTCGCCGGGAGCCTCTCGGCGAAGAAGTCCATGAGCACCTCGTCATCGGTGAGTAGATCCCGACGCCGCACACGATCCTCGAGTTCGGAAACTTCGGCGACTAGGGCGGCATTTTCCTGCACGAACACGTGCGGCGTTTGCCACTCTCCACCCACCAGCGCATGCCTAATGAACAGGTCGCGAGCTGCCACCGGATCAACGCGCGCGTACTGCACTCGCCGCGCAGACACCAGGGAAACGCCGTACAGCATGACTCGCTCGTCGGCGATGACACTGCCGCGCTTGTACGACCAGCGCGGCTCCGAGTAGGAGCGGGTGACGAGATCACCGGCGATCTTCTCAACATCCTCGGGATCTACCCGGGCCAGCACTCGCCCGTAGAGACGTGAGGTCTCGACAAGTTCTGCCGCGACCGCGAAGGCGGGGGGCTTGCGCGCCAATGCCGACGACCGATGCACAGCCCAACGGGCCCCCCTCGCTCCGAGATAGTCGCGTCGCTGACTGTCATAGAGCCCGATGTGTGAGAGCAGGCCCGCGACGAGTGAACGAGTGACCAGTGCGGGTGCTGCATTCCCGCCCGGCGTATCAATCCCCAACTCCTTACAGGCTTGACGCAACTGAGAGTGGACGTCCTGCCACTCGCGGATCCGCAGATAGTGCAGGTACTCGTCGCGACACATGCGACGAAAGGCATTGCCGCTAAGTTCGCGCTGCTGATCGCGCAGGTACTTCCAGAGATGCAGGTAGGCGTGGAAATCGCTTGTGGGATCGATGAATCGAGCATGCAGCTGATCGGCCTGCGCCTGCTTGTCGACCGGACGCTCGCGCGGGTCTTGGATCGACAAGGCAGCCGCGATCACCAGGACTTCGGCGACACAACCCTGAGTCTCTGCCTCCAGGACCATCCGACCAAGCCGCGGATCCAGAGGGAGTCGAGCCAGACGTCGACCCATCGTGGTGAGCGTCAGATCACGACTTGGCGTAAGACTCCCGAGTTCGCGCAACAACTCAACGCCGTCCTTGATCTGACGCGAATCAGGTGGCTCGACAAAGGGGAACTGCTCAATATCCCCGAGCCCAAGTGAGGTCATCTGCAAGATGACCGAGGCAAGATTGGTGCGGAGAATCTCAGGCTCGGTGAACTCTGCTCGTGCGAGAAAATCCTCCTCGGAGTAGAGGCGGATCGCGATGCCGTCAGCCACTCGGCCACACCGACCGGCCCGTTGATTGGCCGATGCCTGTGAGATCGCTTCGATCGGCAGCCGTTGCACCTTGAGCCTGGCCGAGTAGCGCGAGATGCGCGCAGTACCTGGATCTACGACATACCTGATGCCTGGAACGGTCAGCGAGGTCTCGGCCACGTTCGTTGCCAGCACGACGCGCCGGCCAGCATGCGGCTCGAAGACCCGATGTTGCTCTGCGGCCGATAGACGCGCATAAAGCGGCAGGATCTCAGTATCGGCAAACTTCATACCGCGCAATGCATCTGCGGTGTCACGAATCTCTCGTTCACCTGACAGGAAGACCAGCACATCTCCTGGCCCACCGCGCTGAAGCTCACCCACTGCATCGCAGATTGCCTGAGCCTGATCACGCTCATCGTCGTCGATCCCGAACGGTTGATAGCGCACTTCCACGGGATAGGTGCGACCCGACACCTCAACGATGGGTGCACCGCCGAAGTGCTCACTGAATCGAGTCGTGTCGATGGTGGCCGACGTGACAATCACCTTGAGATCGGGCCGCTTGGGCAAGATCTCCATGAGATAGCCAAGTAGGAAGTCGATCGTGAGACTGCGCTCGTGCGCCTCGTCAATGATGATCGTGTCGTAACGCTCAAGCAGACGATCTTTGGAGATTTCAGCGAGCAAGACACCATCGGTCATAACCTTCACCAAGGTGCGATCACTCGTGTGATCCGTGAATCGCACTTGGTAGCCGACTACCCCACCGATGTCGACGTTGAGTTCTTCCGCGACTCGATCGGCGACACTTCGTGCAGCAATCCGCCGCGGCTGCGTGTGGCCGATCTGGCCGCTGATCCCGCGACCGAGTTCAAGCAGAATCTTGGGAATCTGGGTGGTCTTGCCACTGCCAGTTTCGCCCGCAATGACCACCACCTGGTGATCGCGAATGGCCGCTGCGATGTCGTCACGTCGCGCGCTGACCGGGAGATCGGGATAGGAGATCGCGGGAACTGACTCGCGCCTAGCAGCGATGCGCGCCTCCGCCGCAGCAACGTCGACAGCCAGCCTCTCAAGACCACGCTCAACGGGCTCATCCTTGCCCTCGTGATCCTTGCCCTCGTGATCCTTGCCCTCGTGATCCTTGCCCTCGAGTCGCTTGCCATGGTGACCCTTGTCGCCACGTCGGTTGGCAGAGTTGCGCTTGCCCCCGAGTTCATCGAGGCGTCGGGTGAGCCGTCGCCTATCACGCAACATGACGTGGTCAAGACGCGCACGCAGTTGCGCAGCAGCGTCGATCGGCTCACCAGACATGTTGGGTCAAGGATAGGCCGTCAGCCAACCATCAGTCGGGAGGGCAATCTGCAAGTGCACCTGCCACTAACTACAACGACGGGCGCTCGCGCAACCACGGCATCGGGACCATCGGATCTGCGGACTCAAGTTCGCGAGCGAGACGATGTCCATCGAACACGGCCTCCGACGGCATACCAGGAGCCACAGCGTCACCGATGACGTACACCGCCCGTATACCGTTGCGCTCCAAGGCAACAGGATCGCTGACGAGCTCGCGATAAAGTGCATTCTCAGAGACTTGCTGAGTAACGAGCACCGTGCCTTCAGCGGCCAATGACCAGGGATCACCAAATGAGTTCTCGCCGCGCACCTCCCCCGCCGCGACTTCGGTGATCGTTATTCCCGTGTGAAAGTGGACGCCCAGGGAGTGCAGGTGGCGTCGAAGCATGTCGCCTTCTAAGGACTCGTCTGAGATTGGCGAGATCGTGTCCTTCGTGGTGACCAGATGCGTGTCGTAGCCCTCGAGGACGAGCAACTCTGCGATGCCTGGCGCAACGTAGTAGCCATCGGTGTCATAAACGACTACTCGCCCCAAGGGCGGACGCTGGCCGGCCATGATCTGCTCAGGGGTCAGCCCGCGTCCCGCACCCAGTATTGGCTCAGCACGTAAGGGCTGATGACCATCACCTGACCAGGCCGAGCCAGTGGCCATGATGACCGTGTCGGCTCCGTACCCGAGTACATCGGCAGCGGTGAGTCGTCGGTTAGTGATCACCTCAACGTTGTCGAGCTTCGCTAAACCGATCACCCGGTGATCGATCACTCGGCCCCAGTCGCCGAGCGTGGGGAGTTGACGAGTCCACCGCAGTTTTCCGCCGATGGCCGGCTCGGCCTCGACCAAGTGCACCGCTGCGTAACCACGCTTGCCGAGAACCATCGCGCATTCCATGCCGGCCGCGCCGGCCCCGACAACGAGTATCGAACGCTCGGGATCGGTTGGGCGCGTGTAGATCTCCGGGTGCCAGCCACGCCGATACTCCTCACCGGCAGTCGCGTTCTGCATGCACCCAACATGGGAGAAGGTCTCCTCGCGCAGAATGCACAGATTCGACCCGGTGCACTCGCGAACGTCGTCGAGGCGGCCTTCGCGGATCTTGGTGGGCAGATATGGATCCGCGATAGCTGGACGCGCGGCACCGATGAGATCGAGCTCGCCGCTGCGGATGATCGCCGCCATGAGATCAGGATTGGTGTATCGGCCAACCCCGACGATCGGCTTCGTGGTGGCTGAACGAACCAGTGAAGTCCACGGGCGCTGATGACCTTCTGGGTAATAGCGAGAGGTACCCGAGTCCTCGGGCCAACTACCCACATTGATGTCGAACAGGTCGACGATCGGATCGATCATCCCCACGACTTCGAGCATCTCGTCAATGTCGATGCCAGGCAGTTCGTCGCGCCCATGCACCGACATGCGAACCGCGATTGCGCAGTCATCACCAACAGCAGCACGGACTCGCTCAATGGTCTCGGTCTGGAAGCGCGCGCGATTCTCAAGCGAACCGCCGTAGCGGTCGGTACGGCGGTTCGTGACCTGCGAGAGCCATTGACCCATCAGATAGCCGTGCGCCCCGTAGACGTAGATGATGTCAAACCCGACATCCCGGGCTCGTCTCGCTGCGACTACGAAGTCGTTTTGCACACGTTCGATGTCGTCGAGTGTCATCTCCTTGGCCAAGTTCGAGTGCCGCCACTCGGAACCAACCTGGCTTGGCGCAATCCGAGTCGCTCGAGATTCGCCGTTATGGGATTCGCCGCCACCATGGAACAACTCGATACCGGCGAGGGACCCGTGCTCGTGGATCGCGTCGGCCACCAACCCTAGGCGCTGCATGTCCTCGAGATCCCAGCAATCAGCGGCATGGGCCGGCATCTCGTCGGAATCACGCGACACGGGTGCGTAGTCAATGCAGACTCCACCCCAACCGCCCTGCGCCTTGACCCCCCGGAAGGCCGCGTGCGTGCGCGGCTTGGACGAGCCAAAACCCGTCGCATGAGGCACTTGGTAGAACCGATTCGGCAATGTCTTCGGACCGATCTGCACCGGTTCGAACAAGATCGCGTGTCGCGGATCCATCAGGCGGTTTCCTTCGCATCAAGTAGCAAGCAGTGCACTTGGGCTCAGCGTCGAGTGCATGGCCTAGCGTTTCGGAGACTAGGCCAAGTCGGGCCCAACCCCCAGCAACTCCGTCGAACTGACAACTTATCCGGCGAGCTATCCGCCGAACTGGCGACCTAGGAGCGCTGCCTGTCGACCGCGCAGACGCAGCCCCTCGGTGGCCTGTATCAATCCGACCGACGCGCGCGGCGAGCGATCCACGGCCTAGTAACGCGAAAGAGCCGGGCCTCCACTAGGGAAACCCGGCTCGGAACTGCTTGGGCAACTCGAAGAGTTGCGTGGGATTAGTCGTCCCACGGACCGAAGTCGTCCATGGCCTTACCTCTTTCTTTGTTATGACGGCCCGAGCGCCGAAGCGGCATCTCTAGGACCTGGGTATCCGCGCCCCACGGCCTAGGCCGGATCTGCGGAAAACTGTGGTTGTGGTCAATACGTGGGGAAGGTCGGTCAACTGGATCGGCCAACGAAAACTGGCCGCTCATGTCAGACACAACTCGATTCACACCTGAGTTGTCGACCGGTCATGGTGAAAACTTGACACCCACACGTGAACTGAGGGTAACGGACATCTGTCGGATTCGGCTAATCCTGGCGCACTCTTGGGTCCGGCAGGTGTCGATTTTCAGCGTCTTCGCAGGTCACAGCCCTGGGGTAAGTACGAGAACCGGAGTAGTGTGCCGGCTCTAGGCCACAACCGATTCGGTCGAGGACACCACGCTCCTTGGCTTACATGCGCTGGGAGAACCATGTCGACCCCTCGTTTCGCAGACCTCGTCATCCACGGCCCGATCTACCGCGGCGATGCGGTACGCGGCTGGTCTGCCGGCATGGCGGTGGCCGGTGATCGCATCGTGGCATTGGGATCACCCCGCGAGCTGAAGGATCTAGTCGGCCCCCAGACCCGAGTAGTCGATGCCAGCAACAAATTGGTCGTTGCTGGCTTCCAAGACGCGCATGTGCACGCACCATTCGCTGGTCGAAACAGACTGCACCTGTTCCTCAATGACATCGCTGGACGAGAAAACTACCTGGCAGCGATCAAGGCATACGCCGACGCCAACCCTGACAAGCCTTGGATCATCGGCGGCGGCTGGTCGATGGAGTACTTCCCCGGTGGCACGCCGCTCAAGGAAGACCTCGATGCAATCGTTCCCGACCGCCCAGTGTTCCTATTCAACCGCGATGTTCACGGTGCATGGGTCAACTCCAAAGCCCTTGAGATTGGCGGCATTACCGCCGCTACGCCCGACCCATCGGATGGTCGGATCGAGCGCAACGCCGACGGATCTCCACAAGGCATGCTGCACGAAGGTAGTGCGTACAAGTACAACGACACCTATGTACCGCTGCCTGAACGGGCAGAGTGGGAAGCCGCGATCCTCAACGCGCAAGAGTTCTTGCACGCACTCGGGATCACCGGATGGCAGGACGCCTGGGTTACGCCCGGGACCTTGGACGCCTACAAGTCCCTTGCCGAGTCGGGCCAACTAACCGCACGCGTGGTCGGTGCCCTCTGGTGGGATCGCTACCGCGAACTTGAGCAGATCCCCGAATTCCTCGAGCAACGTGAGCGCGCGACTGTCGGGAACTTCCACCCAACGACGGTCAAGATCATGACCGACGGCGTCCTGGAGAACTACACCGGCGCACTGCTCCAGCCCTACTGCGATGGCTGCGGCGGGCACACCGACAACGTCGGGCTCGCCTACGTCGACCGCGAGTTGCTCGCAGCTGCAGTCACCGCACTCAGCGGCGAGGGCTTCCAAGTGCACATGCATACGATCGGCGATCGCGCTGTTCGCAATGCACTCGACGCCGCGCAAGCCGCGCGCGACGTCCACGGCGCACACGATCTGCGTCACCACCTCGCACATATCCAAATCGTTCAGCCAGAAGACATTCCGCGATTCCGCGCCCTCGACGTGATCGCCAACTGCCAGGCGTACTGGGCCCACCTTGAACCGCAGATGACCGAACTCACTGTTCCGTTCATCGGCCAAGATCGCCTCGACATCCAGTACCCATTCGGCTCGCTGCTTCGCAATGGCGCAGTGCTGGCGATGGGCAGTGACTGGTCAGTGTCTACCGCCGACCCCCTGCGACAAATGGACGTGGCGGTGCATCGCATCGGACCCGACTACCGCGAGCTACCTGCATTCCTGCCAGATGAGCGAATCTCGCTGGCCGACGCTCTGTCGGGTTTCACCAACGGCACCGCGTACGTCAACCACGACGAGCACGACGCCGGCAGCCTCGAGGTCGGCAAGCGCGCTGACCTCGCGATCATCGATCGCGACATCTTTGCCCATGACGGCGGCTACATCAGCGACGCCAAGGTTGAGTTCACGGTCGCTGCGGGCCGCGTCGTCTACGACACCCTCGAAGGGTAAGCAAGCCGAGGGCACCAGGTGCCCATCGCGCTGGTGAACTGACCGCCTGGCCCAATTTGTTGCGCCCCAGGCTCGACCGACGCTGTATTTCGCACGCGCTACGAGTGAGGTGGCACGCCCCCTGAAGCGACGCACAGCACTGGGTCGCGCTCCCCCGCCGCCCTGGCATCGACCTTGGATCTTCTGCGCCGATTCTTGGCAACTCGTACCCGTTCCGGCGCCAGTTCTGAGCGGTTTCCTTGACGCCGTTCCGCTGGAATGCAGTCGTCCCACAAGGACGATCCACGCGTGCCGATCGGGCGTCATGTCTCGGTTGCGGTCAAAGGTCTGCTGTCCCAGAAGGGACATTGGGCATTTCTTGGACGTTCTTCACCCAAATGGCCTAACAGCCCACGGTTCAGGAGTCCGAAACAATGTCCATGACTCAGACCACCGCCCCCCGTACACGTCTCGGCGCCTTCGGTCGCCCCGTCTTGGCCCTAGCCTGTGGCGCAGCCGTCACAGCATCGGTCCTATCGCCCATCCAGGCACTCGCTTTGACGCCGCCGGCCGCCCAGCCGGTCAACAACGACGCAGGGCAGACCCCCGCTGAGGTCACTGTCGAGAAGACAGCACAGGTCAGTGCCATGGTTACCGCCAACGCGACGGTGAAGTCCAGGCTGGCCGCTAAGACCAAGGCGCTCACGGCCAAGACCGCGGCGGTGACCCTCTACAAGAACAAGCTTGCGCTCGAGACGGCAGCAAAGAAGGCACTAGCCACTGCGGTCAAGGCCAAGAAGACCTCGGCGCTGGCTGCCCTCAAGACCAAGGTCGCTGCCGCGACCAAGGCAAAGACCGTCGCAACCGCCTCAGTCACCGCCAAGACCAAGGCATACAACAACGCTGTCACCGCGTACAACGCCGCCGTCGCTGCTGCAAGAACCGCCGCCGTCGCTGCGGTCGATGCAGCTCACTACACGCCAATCGATGGCACCTACGACGGACCGCTCACGAACCTGCACCCGATCGTGTACTCGACCGGTGCGGTCACCGAGCACATTCAGGTGCACATCACCATTCTTGACGGATACATCAGCAACATCACCACCGATGGTTACGTCGGCGATGTAATTGCGCCTGGGAGCTGCAACACCTCTGGCCTCACCAGCGACGTAGCGCTGTCCTGCAACTACAACCAGCAGGCTGTCGCGCAGCTCGAAACAGCCGCCACGACCGTGAACCGCTACGACGGCAAGATCGACGTCAGCTCCTGCTCATACGACCCCAACACGTTCGCCCAACTGAACCCCAACTCGATCGCCTGCCTGACAGGCGCGACGTACACCACGGCCGGGTTCACCACCTCACTGCACTCGGCCCTGATCAGCGCCGGCTTCAAGCTGTAATCGCCTAACTTCAACCGGTCGAGGGAGTTCCAAGAATGTCGTCACGCTCACGCAGGACACTGGCACAGCGCGCGACGGCGACCATCGCCGGCGTCAGCGCGGTGACCGCGTCGATGAGTGGTCTGGGTATTGGCCTTGCACCCGGGGCGACCGCAGCGCCTGCCCCGGGCCAGGACGTCAACAACGACTGGGGACAGACTGCCGAGGAAATTGCGGCAGAAATCGAAGCGGCGGCGGTGGTTGACGCCCGCGTCATCGCAGCTACTGCGCGCTGCACAACGGCGTTAGATCAGTACAACTCGATCAAGAAGGTTGAGGCAGTGGCGGTTCAATCGCTGCACACCGCCCGGCTGAGCCCGTCCAAGACCGATGATGTCCGCGCCACGACGGCGCTCGCCGCCGTCCGCGCCCGCGTGGCTATCACGGCGCAAGAGTTGAAGTCGGCCAGGTCAAATCTGGTTGCGGTCAACGCCTCGGTGCGTTCTGAGATTCGCAACAACCACTACATCCACTCGCCCTACATCGCGTCGCCGGAAACACCGACCAACCTTGTGGGCGAGGCAGGCAACGCGCAGGTGACCATTAGCTGGGACGCCGTCGACGGTGCCACTGACTACCGCGTAATTCGCAACGGCCGCTACCTCGGTGTCACCACGACCGAATCTCTAGTCGACGCCGGCCTTGAGAACGGCGTCTCGTACACCTACCAGGTGTTCGCACGGAACACCGCCGGCTGGTCACTTTGGTCGAGCCCGGTGACTGTCACTCCCGATTACCCGACTCCGAGCGTTCCGACCAGCCTGGTCGCTGCGGCTGGAAACGGCCAAATCTCACTCGCCTGGGTCGCATCGGCTGACGCTGTGTCCTACCAGGTCTTCCGCGGTGGAGTACTCATCGCGTCACCCACCGACACCACCTATGTCGATGCTGGAATTCCCAACGGCGAGGCCCAGACCTACACGGTTGTGGCGGTTGGGGTCACCCATCCCTCAAGCGCATCGTCCCCCGTTGTCGCAACCCCGGTTGCTCCCGCGCCCAGCGCTCCGACCGGCGTGCTGGCGACCCCAGGCGATCGTCAGATCGTTCTTACCTGGGCCGCGCCTGCAGGAGCAACGTCATACCGTGTCTACCGCAACGGCTTCTCCGTGGCCACGACTGTCGTGCCGACATTCACCGATACGGGCCTGACCAACGCAACGTCCTACACGTACACAGTTGTCGCGTACACGGTGAACTCGCCAGCCTCTGGTGCCAGCAGCGCGATCATCGCGGCACCAGTCGCGACTGCTCCCGCTGCACCGAGCAACCTCATAGTTGTTGTGGGCGATGCGCGGCTGAGCCTGTCGTGGACTGCGACTTCTGGCGCGTCGGCCTACCAGGTCTTCCGTGATGGGACGCAGATCGGCACGCTAACGCCGTCACGTCGAGGCACACTAGCCACGTCCTACACCGACTCGACCGCCGTCAACGGAGTCGAGCACACGTACTACATCACCGCAACGACGTCGAACTCCTTGCCGTCGAGCGCCTCCAACTCCGCGGTTGCCACGGCAGTTGCCACTGCGCCGTCGGCTCCTACTGCGCTCGCCGCCACGGTCGGTGACGGTCGCGTTGTGCTGGCGTGGACCGCGCCGACAGCTGCGACCTCCTACAACATCTTCCGCAACGGCACCCTGCTCGGTACCTCGACCACTGCATCGTTCACCGACGCCACCGCGAGTAACGGCACGGCGTATACCTACGCAGTCACCGCCGTAACTCAGAACTCAGTTGCTTCGGCAAACTCGAACTCGGTCACTGCAACTCCCAAGGCAACCGCTCCTGCCGCACCAACTAGCCTGACCACCAGCGTCGGCGACACCGCAGTCGCGCTGACCTGGGCTGCTCCCACAAACGCTGACTCGTACAACGTTTACCGGGATGGCACCCTCGTTGCGACAGTGGCAGCCACCTCGTACCTCTTCACCGGACTCACCAACGGGACCTCGTACACGTTCTACGTAACGGCCACCAAGCAGAACTCGAACGCATCGGTCGCGTCGGCCAGTGTCACTGGAACCCCGGTGTCATCACCGCCTGCGGCGCCAACCGGCCTGAACGCGACCTCGGGCAACTCCCAGGTGGGCCTCACCTGGTCGTTCGTCACCGGAGCCACGTCCTACCGGATCTACCGCGGCGGAGTACAGATCGGCAGCACAGCCGGTCTCAACTACGTCGACTCCACTGCAGTCAACGGAACCCCCTACACGTACTACCTGGTTGCTGTAGCGCCAAGTGCGGTTTCGGCCGCCTCGATATCGGTCACCGCCACTGCCGCAGCAACCGTCGTCGGAGTGCCCGCAGGTGTGAGCGGACAGGCGGGCGACACGACGGCCACGGTCTCCTGGTCCGGCGTGAGCGGCGCGAGTTGGTACAAGGTTTACCGAAACGGCGTCCTGGTCTCGACCCTCGGTGGCAACAGCTACACCGACGTCGCGCTAGTCAACGGCACTACGTACGCGTACTACGTAACCTCAGTGGCTGGCGGCGTCGAATCAGCCGCCTCAGCCACGGTCGCTGTCCGCCCCTCGTCTGTGATGCCCGCGATCCCGACCGCAGTTGCCGCAAGTTCAGGCGACGCGCAGATCACCCTGACGTGGCCCGCGGCCGCGAATGCCGCGTCGTACCAGGTGTTCCGCGACGGCGTCCTCGTCGGCTCACCGACCACCCCGACATTCACCGATGCCGGCTTGGTCAACGGCACTACCTACTCGTACACCGTCACATCAGTCAATGGCTCAGCGACGTCGAGTGCCTCCGTTGCGGTCTCGACCAGCCCCCTCGCTGGAGCAACCGCCGGACCTACTGGTCTGGCGAGCAATGCGGGCGATGGGCAAGTCACGCTCACGTGGTTGGCCTCAGCTGACGCAACGTCCTATCAGGTCTTCCGCGGTGGCTCGGTTGTCGGATCACCTACTGCCACGACCTTCACCGACACTGGGCTTACCAATGGCACCGCGTACTCGTACTACGTCGTAGCAGTGAAGGGTGCGACCAACTCGGGACCCTCGACATCGATCAGTGCCACTCCGATTGCGTCCGCGCCTGGCTCGCCCACCGGGCTAGCCGCTACGGCGGGCAACGGCCAGGTCGCCTTGACGTGGACCGCGCCAGCAGGCGCGACGTCGTACTCGGTGTACCGCGGCGGAATCATGGTCGCCTCGACGGCGTCCGCGAGCTACACAGACACCGGCCTCACCAATGGCACGGCTTACACGTACTACGTCGTAGCGTTCAAGCAGAACTCGATCGCGTCGACCGCGTCCAGCACCGTGAGCGCCACACCCCAGGTATCGGGTGCCTCAGCACCCATCGGTGTCTCGGCAACGGCGGGCATCACCCAGGTCATCGTTGCGTGGGCACCGGTCACCGGCGCTACGTCCTACCAGGTGTTCCGCGGCGGTGTACTCGTCGGTTCGCCGACCACCACCACCTATACCGACACGGGCCTCACCGCTGGAACCGCCTACTCGTACACCGTGACCGCGGTTAATGGGGCCGGAAGCAGCGCACCATCTGCGGCTGTGGCTGCTACCCCCACGACCGCCGCGCCCACAGGGCTTGCTGCCACGGTCGCTAGCGCACAGGTTGCCCTTACCTGGACGTCCGTCACAGGTGCCACTTCGTACAAGGTGTACCGCGGAGGGGTTCTCGTTGCCTCGCCGACCGCGGCCGCTTACACCGACACCGCAGTTACCAACGGCACTGCCTACTCGTACTACGTCACGGCAATCGCGGGCACCACCGCGTCTGCCGCATCAAGCACGGTCACGGCCACTCCAGCTGGCGTCATGGTGAGCGGAACGTTCGTAGGTACCGCAGCAGCAATCGTCGACACCAAAGAGAAGACCACCCACGGATACATCACGGTCACGGTCACGCTGGTCAACAGCAAGATCACAGTGTCAAAGGGCGTCCTGACCCAGTCCGATGGTGCCGATACCAACACCTTCAACCGCACCGCTTTGCCCAGCTTTGACACCCAGGCGGTTACCGCCAACTCGGCAAACATCACCAACAAGTCAGGCGCGTCATTCAGTTTGCTGGCGTACAAGTCCTCGCTGCAGTCCGCCCTTACGACCGCTGGCCTCTAGGCCCACAAGAATCTAGGACAGGATTTCGATGGACACCACACTCGGCCGCAGCGGTTTCACCGGCCCGCTGACTGGCACCGCCCCCGCGTACACACCGGCGTCGCCGAGTTCTCAAACCTACCGATCCCCGAACCTGGCCGCTCCATCAGCAAACTCGGCCACCACCTCGCTCATCGATTCGAACGCTGGCTCGAACGCTGGCTCGCACGCTGGCTCGCACGCTGGCTCGAACTCTGCCCGCGTCACCGAAACGATTACCGCGACGGCTCCGCTCAACCGCGGCTACCGCGCCGCTCGCCAGTCTCCGCGTCCACCGATCATCCCTGGCGTGACGAGCAAGGGCACCAGCTCTCGTCGTGGCGACATCGCGCTCACGATCGCAGGCATCGGGCTGGGCATCACGCTCGGGCTCGGAGTCAGCTCGGCGATCAACGGCCTTGCATTCGCAGGCGGAGTATTCCTTGCGGCGAGCACTTTCTCCGCTCTGGCCGGTACCTATCTGTGCCTGGCTCTCATGGTGCTCATCTCCCGGTTGCCATGGCTCGAGCGCGAGATCGGTCACGACCGCATGGTGAAGCTGCACCGCAGTGTGGCGCCCTACTCGATCCTGCTCATCGCTCTCCATGCCATCTTCTCCACCCTTGGCCACGCCCAAGCCGCATCAGACGGTGTGCTCCATGCCTTGTGGGTGCTGATTACGGCCACGGAATGGATGATGCCGGCTGCGGCCGCCCTCGTCCTGATGGTCAGCCTCAGTGTGATGTCCTACCGCCGGGTTCGGTCGAAGATGAAGTACGAGACCTGGTGGGTGTCTCACCTCTACTTCTATGCCGCTGTTGCGTTGGCCTTCGGACACCAGATCGCGCTCGGCCCGATGTTCGTGGCCAATCCCGCACAACGGTTGTTCTGGATCGGCTTGTACGTCTTCGTCGGCGGCTCGATCGTCATCTCGCGGTTCATTCTCCCCGCGATGTTCTCGCGGAAGCACGGGCTACGGGTCGCGGCCGTCGTTCCGGAATCAAACGGTGTTGTCTCGGTCTACCTATCGGGCCACGATCTTGACCTAATCAAAGCGCGAGGCGGACAGTTCTTCCAGTGGCGGTTCATGACCCGGCACTGGTGGTGGCAGGCACATCCCTACTCGCTGTCAGCTTCACCCAACCAGTCATGGCTGCGCATCACCGTGAAAGACCTCGGCGATCATTCAGCAAACCTGAGCGATCTCAAGCCGGGAACGCGTGTCTGGGCTGAGGGGCCGTATGGCGTATTCACTGCGTCGGCTCGCCACACCGAACGGGTCACCGCGTTCGCCGCTGGCGTCGGCATCACCCCGATTCGAGCGGTCCTCGACGATCTCCCCTCAACCACTGACGTCACCGTGATTTACCGCGTGTCTGACACGTTGACTGCCCCGCTGCGAGCCGAGCTTGATCACATTGCTGCGGCTTACGGCTGGACCGTCCACTACCTCGAAGGCTCGCGCACGGTGCACCCGATGAGCCCGGAGTACCTCGGGCAGCTCGCGCCCGGTATGTCTCGGTCGGACGTCTATGTGTGCGGCCCTGACACCTTTACCGAATCTGTTATCGGTGCGGCTCAAGCCATGGGTGTTCCGAGCCGACGAATTCATCACGAAGCGTTTTCGTTCTAAGCACTTGGGTTCTGGCCCCCGGACGATTCTGGGCAAGCTGGAACACCAGCACGGATCGACCTTGCACCACCGCAATCGGCAATCGGCAATCGGCAATCGGCACCGCCTAGACCACAATGAGGAGCACGTAGTGAAGCGCGCAATCTTGGTAGCAACCGGCACTGCCGCAGGACTGGCAGCCGTACTGAGCTACTCGGGTACGGGAGCGCCTTCCGCTATGGCTTCCGACACCGGGTCAGGCTCGGTTGCCGGGTTGGGGGCGCCCATCGAGCCAGCTGACTCGGGAGCCGTGGCACCTGCCGATCCAGGCACCGCAACCGATCCAGCCGCACCAACCGATACCGCCTCGGCGAGCCCGTCGGCCTCTGACTCGGCGAGCCCGTCCGCCTCTGACTCGGCGAGCCCGTCCGCCTCTGACTCAGCGGCTAGTGCCAGCGCCTCGGCTAGCGCGTCGGCCAGTGCTAGCAAGCCGAAGGCATCCGCTAGCCCCTCGGCCTCAGCGAGTAAGTCCACCTCGACCAAGTCTGGATTTGGCAAGGCCACGCCGACCCCTAAGGCCACTACCGCGACACCCAAGGCAAGTGCCACCCCGACCCCGACCGTTGCGGCTCCGGTGTCACAAGACTTTGTCGGCTCGGCCGAAACCCACATGTATGGCACCGTGCAGGTAGTCATCCGCGTACTCAATGGCCAGATCACCAAGGCATGGGCTCAGGTGTACCCCACGGGCGCGTCCATGCCTTACACCTCCAAGGCGATCCCGACCCTGTCGCAGGAGAGTGTCGGAGCGACTTCGGCTAATGTGGCCGCTGTGTCAGGTGCCACGCTCACATCAGCCGCTTGGGTCAAGTCGCTCTCATCGGCCATGGCTGCGGCGCACCTGTGAACGAGCACGATCCGATCGTCGTACGCGCTGACGCCGAAGGTAACCCGACCATCACGCTGGCAGATGCCGGAACGTGGGAACGTCGAGTGCATGTCGAGCAGGTGTGGGGCACTGTCGTCACCTTCGATCTACGCGGCGAGAGGTTCCCCGACAACTACGACCAGATCATGGCCAACGCCGTGGCCTATCTTCATCAGGTCGATGCCTGGTTCTCGACTTATCGTGCCGACACCCCGATCTCACTGATTCGCAACGGCATCATGCCCGCCTATCGCGCCCCCGCGGTCGTTCAAGAAGTCCTCGAAACCTGCGCATTCCTCAAGGAACTTACGCGAGGAGTGTTCGACCCATGGGCAGTCAAGGGCGGCGTCGATCCTTCCGGCTATGTGAAGGGCTGGGCAGCCGGTCAGGTGGCCGACCAACTTGTTGAAGCTGGAATCGCCAACGTCTGCGTCAACGCAGCCGGCGATATCGCCTGCCGAGGCCAGCAGTCCCCTGACGAACTCTGGGCCATCGGTATCACCAATCCCTACGACACCCAACAGGTAATCGAAGTAGTCCACATCAGCGATGGCGCGATCGCGACGAGCGGTCTCTACGAGCGCGGAGAGCACATCGTCAACCCGCGCAACAGGTCCACCGATGTGGCCTTCGACTCCGCAACCATTGTCGGCCCCGACGCTGGCATCGCTGACGCTCTGGCAACCGCGTGCCTGATCGAGGGCCCCGACTCCGCCGCGTGGTTCGCCGAATTGCCCGAGTGGTCGGTGTACTTCGTCAAGGATGGGCAAGCCATGTTCTTCGGCCCCGACTTCGCCCACCTCACAAACAAGAGCGGGACCTAGCCAGAGGGTCAGCCCCCGATCGACACCTGACCCCGGCCCGACTCTTTCACCTGGTACATGGCGTCGTCGCCACGGGTCAGAAACTGATCGAAAGTCTCACCAGGCCTCGACAACACTCCGCCCACGCTGACACCAACCTCGAGCCGGACGTCATCTGCAATGTCTGCCGCCCGAGGGGGAACCCGTTCCACGGTCTGACCATCGAGTCCGATATCGCGGTTCAGGACAAATTCCACCTGCTGCGACCCGGCAACCAACACATCGTTTGCGACTCTTCGCAGGATCGCTTCGTCGGCTACCTTGCGCAGCACGACAACGAACTCATCGCCACCCCATCGAGCTACGAGGTCACCATCACGCACCACGTTGACCAGACGCTGCGCCAAAGCCACGATCACCGCGTCTCCAGCGGAGTGCCCGTGCGTATCGTTCAGAATCTTGAACCGGTCGATGTCGATGAAGAGCAGCCCGAGCGGCTCCTGCAGGCCAGCGTTGCCCTCGAACAGGGCTTGCAGCTGTTCGACGAGCCCGTACCGATTGAGCACACCGGAAAGACCGTCGTGCCGCACCAGATACTGAAGCTCGTCCTTTGCCATCCGGGCCTGAGTCACGTCGGCGAAGTGATGAACAAGGAACACAGGTCTGCGCATGTCATCACGCAACAGACTCATCGCATGGTCAACCCAAACTCGCGTATCGCCAGAAACCAAGACCCGCTCGGATCTCTGGGCTTCAGCATGGTCAACCATCAGAACCGTCACCTGTTGCATGTAGGTAGCCATTTCGTCTCCCGCAAGAAACTCGAACAAGCCACGACCGAGCAACTCTGCTTCAGGTTCAGCTAGCAGATCACACAAGGCCTGATTGACTTGGATCAGGACTCCATCGGTATCGGTCAAGGCCATGCCCTGTGGTGCACTAGCCATCGCGAGCCGGAACTGCTCCTCACTGCGCGCTAGTTTCCGCCGGGCGCTGAGTTCTGCCACCACGTCACGCAAACTCACGGCGACCCCGGTTATGTCACCAGTCGCAGAGCGGATAGCACGCCCTGTTGTCTCCATCTCTCGGTATGGCCCTGCCACAGTGCGGAAGCGAACGATCACTGGCGAGACGGCACGTCCGTCAAAGATGTCGATCCGTGCTTGGTCAGCAATCGCCACGTCTTCAGCCTGCACTAACGATGTTGCCCGAGACCCGATCAACAATTCGGCATCGTGACCAAGTACCGCAGCGACCGATGGCGATATCCACTGGATCGTTCCTTGTCGATCAGTGAGATAAACAACGTCGGAGGTGTTCTCAGCAAGCAGCCGGAACTGACGGGCACCCCTTTGCATTGCCTCGAAGTTGACTACCTCCGCGGTGACATCAACGAACTGCGAAACAGCATTGCGGTAAGACCCATCCGCGCCCCGGACCGCCACCGCGGACAGATCGACCCACACAATCGATCCATTCTTCGCCACATAGCGCTTGCGCTGGCTGAAAGTCTGAGTGACGCCAGCGACCATGTCGCGAATTCCCTGCAACCCCAGAGGGAGATCGTCGGGGTATGTGAGATCTGCGAACCGCATGCCGATCAACTCAGCTTCGCTATATCCGACCATCCGGCACAGGGAAGGATTCACTGAGGCGAACGTTCCATCTGGCGCTGTAATGGCCATACCGATTGCGGCCCGGTGCATAGCCAACCGGAAATAAGCCTCGGACTCATTGAGTGCATTCTCCGCAGCGACCTCGGCTCCGTTATCGCGCCACGAGCTGACGTGCGCACCTGCGCCACCATCGCCACCGAACGACTCCAAAGGCTTGATCGAAAAAGCCATGTGGCGATAGGTGCCATCGGCACAGCGCACCCTGCCTCGACCGGAATAGGTCCTTGTGTCGTTCACCAAGGCAAGCGCCGCTCGCAGGTCTTCCACCTCATCGGGATGCACAAAATCGACTTCGAGCCGGCCGATGAGCTCACTTGGATCCCAACCAGTCATCCCAACGACAGAAGGTGACACCCACTCGATGACGCCGTGGTCCGAAGTTCGCAAGACGAAATCGGAGGAGTTTTCGGCAAGGAGGCGGAAGCGATCTTCCGAATCGCGCAGCGCAGTCAATGCGAGCGTGTGCTCAGTCACGTCTGTCGCAACCGCGATCCCTCCAGCGACCAGCCCGAGACTGTCGTGGAACGGCCCAACTTTGACTAGATAGGTGCGCTGACCATCTGGCGATGACACCTCCATCGACGAGGAAATCCCTTGCAATGCATTGCGATACATCGGCTCATAGAAGGCCCACCGAGGTGGCGAGAGCGCCTCGTGGGCGAGTTGGCCCTCCAACTCGTCTGCGCGAAAGCCCGTGAAGTGCAAAGCCTTGCCTCGGACCAGCAGAAACGTGAAGTCAAGGTCGAACATGATGACCGACAAATCCGGAAGCGCATCGAGTCCACCGAAGATCAGCGACGACTTGCGGTCAGCGCCAGGATCGCCCGGCTGCAGGGTCAACGTCTCGAACTCGCCGCTTCGATCGTCCGCCACCATCGGGCCTCCTAGAAGCATGCTGACGCAAGGCTAGTCCCTAACGCTCGAAAAGTGTTCACGGACAATAGATTTCACCCGATCGTGGCTAGCAGACGACTCTAGAAACTCTCGCCACGAGCCGCGCTAGTGCAGCGGGATCCCGCTCGTATCGCCATCAGGCCTCGGGCCAGAAATACGACGTTCCGACTCGTCAATCTTGAGATCGTTGATGCTCGCTTCGCGCCTGGCCATGTAGCCGAACTCGTCAAATTCCCAGTTCTCATTGCCGTAGCTGCGGTACCACTGGCCCTCGACGTCGTGCCACTCGTACTGAAAGCGCACCGCAATGTGATTACCCGAAAATGCCCAGAGGTCTTTGCGGAGAACGTAATCGAGTTCACGCTCCCACTTGCGGGTAAGGAATTCTGCGATCTGTTCGCGACCTTGAATGAACTCATTGCGATTGCGCCACACCGAATCGGGTGTGTACGCGGCGGCGACTCGCTGCGGATCACGAGTATTCCAGGCTGCTTCAGCCATCAACACCTTCTGCCGAGCCGTCTCTTCGGTGAAGGGGGGTAGGGGCGGCCGTGGCGTGATCTCTGACATCGTGGACCTCTCGTTGCTGAAGGCGCGACCCCCGACACATATCTCAACTCGCCATCGGTGCACGCACTGTTGACTCTAGATCAACGAAGCTTCCCATGTGACCAGCACCGCTACCTGAGCCAGACCAATGCACCATCCGGGCTAGTGACGGCCGAGTCGAGTTCGGCGACAGCCAGTTCGGCGACAGCTGAGCCAGCGATAACCGAGCCCGCGAAAACCATGGGGTCCTTGACGAAAGCTCTGACAAGCGAACTCGCGAGCATTCGACCTTGGTCAGGTTCAGCTGCGCCCCCGCAGAGTTTTCGTCCAAACGCCCGCGCTCGGTCGTCAAGCATGTCAGCGTGCCCCATCTGCCGGACCACGACGTGCCGCGCATGCGGTGTCGCCGCCGCAAACACCATGTGGTTCACCGGCTCAGGCGCACACGCTCCCCCGATACCGGCGCCGATGATCAGCGTCGGTACGTTGAACTCGGAAGTTGTGGCCGTGGCGGTGGGCACGGTCGGATTTCGCCCAGCGCCGTCGACTGGATCGATCAGAACTAGGCCCGAGAGCAGGCCAACTGTTTCCCTCTGGGCCGCAAGAAGATTCGCGGCACGCCAAGCAGCCTGGCCACCGCGCGAGTGACCCCCAAGAAAGATTTTGCTGCCAGGGCTTTGAGCAGCGAGTTGGATCAGTGCCTCGACCGACAGCTCGGCTTCTGCCACCACCGATATCCTGCCCAGCATCGCGGCGGGGCCCCGTGCGTACAGCTGTGGCACGGTCACGTCAGTGCCGCCCGCAGCAACGGGTTCGAGCAGTGCGCGATACGACTGCGCCGAAGACATGAAGCCGGGCAGGAAGAGCAGCACAGCGGGAACGCTGTCGTCGCTCGCGCTCACCGCCGTTGACGCAGTGAGATGCAGCATTCCAGAACGGTACCGGGCGATGACCAACTCGCGGATGACCTAAGACCAGATGGCCGCCGAAAGACCGTCGCTGAAGAACTCCGGGGGATCCGGCCGTGACACCGCATCACCGTTGGCTACCCGGAAGGCAGACCAAGCAGCCGCTGCGGCATCAACAACATCGTCGGCGTTGGCCTTTGCGCCAACGATGCCGAGGTCGACATCGAGATCCAAGCCGGCTTCGGTAAGTAGACGGCGTCGCTCTCGTGCTCCTGACCACGTGCGCTTCGAGTCACGAAGTGGATCACCGGCCATGGTCGCAAAGGACATCTCGGGATGAACTTCGACCAGACGTATCAAAGTATCTTCCGACTGCGCGGGAGCAGAGCTCAACTCGCGCGCCAGGTCATCGACCTCAAGCACCTTCGCGCGCAGTGCATATGCCTGTGCGGTAACGCCAGGTCCGCCTAGCTCGACGTTGAGCCTGCTCGCTGCCGCGCGGTCTGCAGCCGCAAGTGCACGACGAGTGGGAGTGACGAAGATCGACGCGCTACGACGACCAAGCGATGACTGAGCGAGCCGGTCCGCCTCTCGGCGACCGACGTCTGCGAGGCCAATCGGCATATCGACGCCGACAACAGCAAGGGGTCCAGCAGCAGATGCGAGCGCGATAAGTTCGCGCAGGGTAGAGGCGTACCACCCCTCCACATCGGAACCGCCCCAGGTGATTCCAGCCCAGCCACCGGGGCAGCCATCCACGCCGAGAACACGCGCACCACGTGCCAAGATCCGCATTCCGCACCTAACGGTTCAGTAGTGTTGCTACATCGAACTGGGGGTAGCACGATGTCGGATCATTCTGCAGCACCGAGTGCCAGCAGCCCATGACGCTGAGCGAGCGAGTACTGGCAGCTAGCGCCGGACGAGACCGCGTGTCCGACGCTGTCAAAGCACTCGCACTCGCGATGGTTCTGGTGGCACATTCAGTCGCCTGGACCAAGATGCCGGACGGCAAGATCACCAACACCCTTGAAGCGGCGCCCAAGCTCTATCCGATCACTTGGATTCTGCAGATTCTGCCGCTGTTCTTTCTACTCGCCGGCAGCGGCCTGCGCTCGCTCAACGCTAACTCGTCAGGCACACGCTACCTAGCGCGAGTGAATCGACTCCTCACTCCCACCGCGATTCTGATCCTGATCACCTTGATGCTGTCCTTCGCCCTCGCACCGCTTAACAACAAGACTGTGTCCGACGCGGCCGGCTTGCTGCCAGTGCAACTCACCTGGTTCCTGGGCGTCTACCTGTGCCTCGTCGCGCTAGCCCCCGTCCTCAAGACAGTCGCAGCATCGCTCCCGCTGATGGTCGTGTGGCTCGTTGCCATTTGCGTTGTCGACGTCATGCGCATTTACGTTAGCGAGACAGTCGGCTGGCTCAATCTGATTCTGGTGTGGGGCTTCTTCGCCATCATTGGCTTGCGCCTCGAGAGCGTGCGCCAACTGAGCCGGCCGATCCTGCTGGGCAGTCTTATCGGATCTATCGCTGCCAGCGTTGTCGCGATCTGGATGGGGCCGTACTCCCCCGCGCTCATCTCAACTACCTCGGTCGAAGGAATCTCAAACCTCGCTCCGCCGACGATCGTGCTCACCTTCGCTGGCACCGCTCAGATCTGCCTGCTACTGCTGCTGTGGCCATCGCTCGAGCGTCTGATGCACAAGGACAAACGTTGGGTCCCGATCGCAATATTCGCAACGCGTGCGATGCAGTTATACCTGTATCACATGGTCTTTTTGGCGCTCGGTATTGCCCTGATGCTGCAGTTCGGGGGGACGCCAACCCCACTCGGGATCATGTGGTGGGCTGAACACATCTTGGTCGCGGCGGTCGCGATCACGGCAGCGTGGTTGATGGCGCCTTCGTTCTCTAAGGGGTCAACGTGGATAGTCGAAACCCTTAGTCGTCTATGGCCAGCAGGTGTCGTGCGACTTATCGCCTGGATCCCACGTCAGTGGGCACAGGGCCTGGCCCTCCTCGGGGGTCTCATGCTGTTCATCGTGAGTGACTCGGGAATCGGCGAGCCGTTGAGAATCCGATATGTGCTTGGCGTTCCTGAGATCCCGATCGTGATCGTGATCGTCATATTCGCCATCATGACGGTGGCCAGTGTCGGATCACGCGAGATCGTTCACACTTCGTGAGCCGCCAACTCACCAGCCTGGCCAGGACAAAGGGAAGTGGATGCCCTGGTCTGACATTGGAAAATCTCGCAAGAACAACGCGCAGTTACGGGTTCGGCGACTCAAATGGGAAGCACACCAACGTGCGCGGTTCAGGCGCGTCGGGGCCGTCGAGGTAGTACTCCCAGGGAGCACCAGACGGGATGAAGTGCGAACTTGCCAGCCAGTCGGCGAGGGCCTGGTAAGCAAGGCTGATCTTGTCGTAGGCGCCTATGTGAAGCGTCGATGCGATGGAACCTCCTGGCAGCACAAGTGGCTCAACTCGCCCGGCTGGCATCACGGTGCTAGAGCAGGGAAATCCAGCGGCAACATCGAAGCCATCCTCGACGAACGCGTACTCACCAAACGGTGGCCCCGCCGGCGTCAAGCCCTGAGCTGCCAGAACAGAACCAACCTCAGCAAATGCCGAGGCGAGGAACGAATCCAACTCGTTCATGCCGACCCGCTGACGCACAACGGCAGAAGTCTGTTCAGATCGCTGTTCGGTACTGATTTCGTACATCACTGCAAACCCCCCGGTATCTATCTCTATCAGTGCGGCCGAATGAGCTCGGTCGAATGAGCTCGGCCGAATGAGCTCGGTCGAATGAATGCCGTCGAATGAGCTCCGTCGAATGAATGCGGTCGGCCTACCGCTTGCCGTCGAACGCCCTTCGAACCTCATCTGACACTTCGGCGAAAGTAGCGCTCAACGCATCGTTGAGCGTTTGACCAACCTGCTTGATGTCAGCCTTGACTGCGTCGTCCTTACTGGCTTCACCCAACGCGTCGAAGACGTCCTGCAACGCTGCGCCAAAGCGAGCCGCAGCCGACTCAACGGCGCTGGGTTGATCACTGGGTTGATCACTGGGTTGGTCACTGGGTTGGTCACTGGGCGCGGCATCGCGCTGCTGCTCGTAATGCAACTTCAGTTTGAGCCCGAGTCCGCCAAGAGCGTCGCTGGCCTCGAGCCATGCACTTCGTGAATCTGCCATGACCCCATTGCATCACCGAAGCACAGGAGGGCAACCCCCAACGATCTCAACTTGGCTATCCGGACTAGACCGTCACGCCGTTCGGCCAGCGGCCCCAATTCTTCCGGTCTTGCCGTTCGCCGTGGGGATGAGTCCGGTGAGCCAACTTGCCGCCCAGCCCACCACGACTGTCGATGACGCGATCGCCACATCGGTGAGCGACAGGGGCACAGTGTGCAGCAGACTCTGCAGAGCGGGCACGTACACGCCCGCGAGAGCCAATGTGTAGGAGCCTGCAACGGCAAGTGGCAGAAGCAGATTCGACGTCGTGAATAGTCTCGGTCGAAGCCCCAGTGCAACACCAAGTTGAAGCGCAGTGAGCGCCAGAAAGACCATGGTCTGCCAGGGCCTGCCCACGTTGTGCGCCCACACGCCCAGGCCAAGTGCAGAGCCACACAGAACCGCGCTCACGAGCAACATCCGCTGCCACAGACCATCGCCGAGCACGCTCTGATCAGGTGGACGAGGCCGTCGGGTCAGCACGTCCCTGGCCGCTGGCTCAGCGCCGATCGCAACACCGGTGAGCCCATGAGTGAGCAGGTTGATCCAGAGAATCTGGGCTGCGAGCAGCGGTACGACTAGCCCGCTGAAGGGGCCAGTGAGCATGACGAAGATCTCGGCAGCGCCTCCCGATAAGCCGAAGACGAGAAACAGTCGGATGTTGTCGTATACCCGGCGTCCCTCACCCACCGCGTTGACTACGGTGGCCAGATCGTCGTCGGCAAGAACTA
>CAIXFH010000231.1 GCA_903918645.1 uncultured Actinomycetes bacterium
AAGGGCGAACTCCTCCCGAGTCCCCCGCACCACCACATTCGCTCACCCGACATGGCGGGGATCAACCCGCCATGTCGCGCGACCGAGCCGACGAGGGGAGCCGTCATTCGCCCAAAGGGCGAACTCCTCCCGAGTCCCCCGCACCACCACATTCGCTCACCCGACATGGCGGGGATCAACCCGCCATGTCGCGCGACCGAGCCGACGAGGGGACTCGAACCCCTAACCACCTGATTACAAATCAGGTGCGCTGCCAATTGCGCCACGTCGGCGATGTTCCGTACTGGTGATTGCCGCCCTAGCCTACCGATCGACCTGAGCGCGCGAGCACGGCCCGCACCTCGTTCAGCCGATCACCCACGACGGAGCACGGTGACCGCGAAGTCCGACGCGGGACCCCAAGGCAGCAGATCCCACGTGCCGAATCGGTGCTCGGCCACAAAGCCGGCCTCAGCCAGATGCGAGTCAAAAAGCGACAACGCATAGCGCTCAACGTGAAAGCCCACGATCACGAATCCGCCAGGCACAAGATGCCGAGCCAAACTGCGCAGCACCTGCACTTCGGTGTCTGGCGCAACGAACGCCAGCACGTTGCCAGCCACCACGATCGCATCGAACGGCTCAGTTTCACCCATCGTCGCAAGATCGATATTGGCGAGATCACCGACAAGCCACACAGGGCCAGGGTGGTCTTCCATCGCCGCAGCAATCAACTCTGGGTCTACGTCGACACCGACAACTCGATGCCCTCGCGCCGCCAACGCAGCGCCGAGGCGGCCGGGGCCGCAGCCAGCATCAAGGATCCGTGCGCCTCGCGTGACCATCGCATCCACCAAGCGCGCTTCACCATCTAGATCAGCGCCGCTCGAGGCAAGCCCGCGCATTCGCGCGATGTAGTTCTGCGAATGATCGGCACCGGTGTCGGTGAACCAGCGTGGAGTGGAGGTCACTCGATCACGTTAGTACAGGGCGGCGGCCAATGAGGCGCACAAGCAACTCATCGATCGCTAAGAGCACAAGAGCAATCACCAATCCCGCTGTCAGGATCTCGCCGATGGTCACGAGCACCGTCCTCTACCCATACGCAGGGACGCTAAGAAAGTCGTACGGGTGGGCCCCAACGACTACTCCCGAACCATCGTGTTGCCGATCCAGGCAAGCGGGATCACCAGCGCCCCGAGCACCATGTGCCAGTTGATCAGTCGAGGGTGATTGGCGAAACGCCTTGGGGCGCAAAGCCAAACACCTGACCATAGAACGCCAGCTCAGACTCCAAGGCAGTGGCGATGTTTTCTTCCTTACGGAAGCCGTGCTGCTCGCCTTCGAAGAGAAGGTACTTGTGCGGCACGCCCTTGCGCGCCAACTCCGCGGCGACAGCAGCGGGTTGCGATGGTGGCACCACTTTGTCGTCGTCGCCCTGCAAGAGGAGCACCGGAACGTTCAACTGATCAAGGTGTGTAAGCGGCGACCGATCGATGTAGCGATCACGCGTCTCGGGTAGTGGGCCAACCAAGCCATCGAGGTACCTCGACTCGAAGTCATGAGTGTCATCGGCGAACGGCAAGAGATCAGTGACGGGGTAATAGGCCGCGCCGGCCGCGAAAGTGTCGGCAAAGACCAACGCTGCCAGCGTTGTCCAGCCACCAGCCGATCCACCTCTGATCGCCAGGCGCGTGCCATCAGCATCACCTCGCTCAACCAATCCGGTGACCGCCGCGACCGTGTCAGCCACGTCAACGATGCCCCACTGCTCGCGGAGCCGTTCGCGGTATTCGCGCCCATAACCCGATGATCCGCCGTAGTTGACGTCGATCACGCCAATCCCACGGCTGGTGAAGTACGCCTTGTCCTTGGACCGCACCGGAAGGACCAGCGAGGTTGGGCCACCATGAACGAACGCCACGAAGGGCGGCCGCTCGCCGATGGGCGCAGTCGCGTCAGGATTGCGCGGCATGAAAACCCAGGCGTGAATCGGACCGCTGGGTCCTTGGACGGTCAACGGTGTTGCCAGCGGCAAGTAAGCAGGATCAACAGGAGCTTCCGATGAACTGCGCACGGCATCGATCGTGTGGGCAGCCACATCAACGACCGTGACAGCCCAAGCATTCGTGGCATTGCCAGCCTGACTCACAACGCGTGAGCCACTGACTTTCACCTCTTCAGAAAACTGCAAATCCGTATCGATGTCGAAGAGATCGCCAGTGACAGGATCGAGAAGCCCAAGACGCTGCTCGCCCACACCATGAATCACCGCAAGACGACCGTCAGCCAGCACCCCGTAGGTGGTGAAACCGAGCAGCCAAAGCGGAGTCGAAAACTCCTCCTCGCGGGGTGCCAACGCCTGCACCGATGCATCGTCAATTCCAAACCGATAGATGTTCCACCAGCCTGTGCGATCGCTGATTGCATAGACGTTGGCGTTGTCAGCCCACTCTGGTTGCATCACTGATTCAGTGGCCGAACCAGCGAGCACCCGATGATTGGCGGTGCCACCTTCGACGAGGTCGGCAACCACGAGTTCGGTTCCATCCCAAGGCATCTGGGGATGTTCCCAACGGATGTACGAGAGGTGGAGCCCGTCGGGCGACGCAGACGGGAAACCGTAGAAGCGGTGGCCTTCAGCGAGAACAGTGACCGCGGATTCGTCGTCGGCGGCCGAGCCGTCCAGCGGAACGGCGACAATCGCGCGCTCGATATCGTTACCGCGATGCGTCTCACGCACTGCCCACACACTGCGGCCGTCGGGCGCAGTCATCGGCTCGCCGTACATGTGGTTGACCGAGTCGTTGGGTGCCGCGGTCAATGGACGTGGGCTGCCACCCTCGGGGCACAGGTACAACCTCTGGTCGTCCCAGAAGGTGAACACCGCGCCATGCCCGCGGACGAACGTCCACGGCCGCGATCCGTATTCGATGATCCTGCTTCGCGGACTCCACTCGGGCCCGAGGACATCACGAACTGTGCCATCAGCCGCCTGCGCCACCAACGCGTGCCGGCCGTGCGCTTGCGGGCGGCTTTCGATCCACCAGATCTGCTCACCGGCCGCCGTCTGGGCGAAGTTCGGGAACTCTAGTGCTGTGGCGCCACTGGCGATGTCCTGCGCCGTGATGGGCGAGGGCCAGGTGCCATACGGGAGGACTGCGGGAGATGCCATGGCTAGCAACCTACTGACACCGAGGTCTCGCCGCCTCTCAATCGCGATATCACCAACGCCATACTGACTCCAGTTACCCGGCTGCACTGCCGATGAATAGTCCAGTGGAGTTCATCTCAACGATCACGCGATGACCGCCACGTCACCCATCCGGCCCAGGCGGGTCAGCATGCGTTCGTGGTTCTTGATCGGATGTAACCCTGCGGACACCTGCCAGATGCCGTCCCGACTTGTGCGCATGAGGAGATTTGACAGTGCCCCCCCGTGTTGTGAGCCGTACGTTGGCAGCCGGATTAGGCGCACTGCTCTGTCTGACCCTCGCTGGTCCTGCCCAAGCCCAACTCAGGGCAACCAACGACCCATCGCCCAGCGCTTCAAACCCCAGCGCGAGTCCAAGTCCCACAGACGCTTCCCCATCGAGTTCACCGAGCGCGTCGCCGACTCCCGACTCAAGCGCATCACCGTCCGAGTCCACAGGCACACCCGTCACACCCTCGCCGACAACGACAAGTCCTAGCCCACCCGCCGTGGATGCCAGCCCGTCAGCAAGCCCGAACCGCATCCCGCTACCGATTCCAATCGGTGACGGCGTTAACCCAGATCTTGGTCAAGTCGACACCTACCTCGCCCTCACCGCTCAGCGCGATCAACTCGTCCCCATGATCAACGCAGCACAGAAGATGGTCGACGACGCGCGAGCATCAATGACCACCCTGGCCCTGCAACGGTCAACGGCTCAGATCGCACTTGAGCACGCGAAGTACGACCAAGTACAAACCACACAGCAGGTCGACAACGTCGCCAATCAGATCTACCAGCAGGGCGACAGCGGCCTCGGCGCCATCGCGACTGCGCTGACCGGTGGGCCAGAGTCATTCCTCGCGAGGCTAAACACGATCCAGATGACTCGCGTGGCCGCCAACAACACAGTTGCGGACGCAGTGACCGCGCGCATGATGATGGCGATCGCGGAAGTACAGGCCACCAGCCTCACAAATGCGATCGACGCAGCGCACAGCACGGAGATCGCGGCCATCGTTTCGCTGAGTGACCTGCAGCAGCAATTGACAGCCATCGACGCCCAACTCGGACAGCTCGACATCGTTCCGCCACAGCGCACCATCGGGCCGGACGGCTGTCCCACTGACGACGTCCCCGGGACGCTTCGCGACGGAGCCGAGTTCATCGGTGCCGCAAAGCTTTGCCGCACTGCGGTTAAGCAGGCTGCAACACCTCAGGCTGCCCTGGCGATCAAGTGGGCGTTCCTGCATCTTGGTGCCGCGTACGCATGCGGCGGTGCCGGGCGCATGCTCCCATTCCGCATGGACTGTTCATCGTTCGTATCGCGCGCGTACTCCGAAGGCGCGGGCTTAGGCACCGCTGGTACTACCTGGGCTCCATCTACTCGCAACATGGTTCCGTGGGACGGCGTGAGTCTGGATCCCCACTATGCGTATGTCGCGCCGGCGGCATTGCGCCCGGGCGACCTCGTCCTGTATGACACGTGCCCCGAAGGTGGTTGCCCCTACAAGCACGTAGTGATGTACCTAGGCTCGCCAGACGGTGGTGCCACACAGTGGATGGCGCACACGAACTCGTGCGGCGATGTCGCAAAGGTCGAAACCTTTTGGGGTTTCCCAACTTCTGGACATCCGTTCATGGTGGCCCGTCGAGTCGTGGGTGTGCCCGGAGAGACGCTGAGCGTGCCCGGTAACACCCCTGCTCCGGCCGCAAGCCCAAGCGCTACACCGAAGCCCTAGCGGCGCTGCCTGAATCCGAAGGTTCAGCCCGGTGACGCACGCGGATGGGCAGGGTAGAGTCGCGCGCACTGCGCATCCGCGCGGTACCCCTGTCACATCGGATCGTCCGGCACGTTCCTGCCGGTGAAGGGAATGTTCCACCATGGCCACAGTCACTTTTGACAAGGCAACCCGTACCTACCCCGGGTCAACTATCCCCGCAGTAGATCAACTCGATCTCGATATCGCGGACGGCGAGTTCCTCGTTCTAGTCGGCCCCTCAGGCTGCGGTAAATCCACCAGCCTGCGCATGCTCGCCGGGCTTGAGGACGTCGACCAGGGCAGCATCTACATCGGCCCGCGTGATGTCACCACCTTGCCGCCCAAGGATCGCGACATCGCAATGGTCTTCCAGAACTACGCGCTCTATCCGCACATGACCGTGGCAGAGAACATGGGCTTTGCACTGAAGATCGCAGGGGTCAACAAGACCGACATCGCAACCCGCGTTGCCGAAGCCGCAAAGCTGCTCGATCTTCAGGATTACCTCGAGCGCAAGCCCAAGGCTTTGTCCGGTGGCCAGCGTCAGCGAGTTGCGATGGGTCGCGCCATTGTGCGTGAGCCGCAGGTGTTCTTGATGGATGAGCCGCTGTCCAACCTCGACGCGAAGTTGCGCGTCCAGACCCGCACGCAGATCGCCTCCTTGCAACGTCGTCTCGGCGTCACCACTGTCTACGTCACACACGATCAGGT
>CAIXFH010000232.1 GCA_903918645.1 uncultured Actinomycetes bacterium
GAGTTGCTTGGGCATGCTTCGGTCACCACCACGCAGATCTACACCCTCGTGACGGTCGAGAAACTACGCGAGGTCTACAGCGTTGCTCACCCTCGTGCACGCCTGTGACCTGCGGTTATTCATAAACGTACGATCGCTGTCTTGCCTCGAGGGTAGTTGGGGCCGTAGTGTGCCGATCCATCGCCAAGGCGATGTGGTTCCCTATCGAGAGAGCGCTGAGTCTGCTTGTGACTAAGTCGACAATTGCACCGGTTGTATCGCAGGGCATGTCTGCGCCATCCGTTGTAGATCCCAATGCACCGGTTGATACGAGCGTCCAGCTCGATCCGACCGGACGTCCGGCTATTTCCTTTCCCGAGCCGGCTGCGCTGACCGAGCATGGTCCGGCGCGAGTGGTGGCCCTGTGCAACCAGAAGGGCGGGGTGGGCAAGACGACCACCACGATCAATCTGGGAGCCGCCCTGGCCGAGACTGGTCGACGAGTGTTGTTGGTCGACTTCGATCCGCAGGGGGCGCTCTCAGTCGGCCTAGGGGTCAACCCACACGAACTCGACCTGACCATCTACAACCTACTGATGCAGCGCGATGTAAGCATCGATGAGGTGCTCCTCAAGACCGCGATCCCAGGCTTGGATCTATTGCCGGGCAACATTGACCTGTCGGCAGCGGAGGTTCAGCTTGTTTCCGAGGTGGCCCGTGAGCAGACCCTAGCCCGAGTCTTGGCGCCGATCCTGCCTGACTATGACATCGTGCTGATCGACTGTCAGCCGTCACTGGGCCTGCTCACTGTGAATGCTTTAGCTGCGGCGGACGGAGTGATCATCCCGCTGGAGTGCGAGTTCTTCGCTCTTCGCGGTGTCGCTCTACTCATGGACACTATCTACAGAGTGCAAGAACGCATTAACCCTCGACTCGAGGTTGAGGGTATTTTGGCCACAATGTTTGATTCACGCACGATTCACGGCCGGGAAGTGCTAGCCCGCGTTGTCGAGGCATTCGGCGACAAGGTGTTCCGAACGGTGATCGCGCGCACTGTGCGATTCCCGGAAACAACCGTGGCGGGCGAACCCATCACGACTTACGCCTCGAGTTCGTCGGGCGCAACCGCGTACCGGCAGCTCGCCAGGGAGGTACTCGCCCGATGAGCCGACGAGCAACGCTGCCCGGAGCCGACGAACTGTTCCGACGCACCGGCACCGACACCCGCCCCGACACGACCCCAGGGTCAGGCACTGAAGCGGCGAGCGCGCAGGCATTTGCCGTTCCAGTCGCAGCGCCAGCTGAGGTGTCGGCCGCCGTCGTAGCTGGCGCCGATCTAGCCATGCCAGCTCCGGTCGCGGCGCAAGCGTCGGCTGAACTCGCCCCCGTTCGAGCCACCGGTCGCCGGCGGACTCGCCCGGGCGACCGTCGTCCCACCGGACGTGAACGGCACGAAGAGAAGATCACGGTGTATGTCTCGCCAGAAGAACTGGTCGATCTCGAGCAGGCCAAGCTCGTGCTGCGAGCACAGCATGGCCTCGCGGTCGATCGCGGACGCATCGTGCGAGAAGCGCTCGTGATGGTTATCGCGGATTTGGAAGCCAAGGGCGAAGACAGCAATCTGGTCCGTCGGCTGCGGGGGCTCTAAGTCCCGAAATCCCGGTCAAACTGCGCATCAGCCCAGTTCAGAGGCCCTGATTCGATTGTATAGAAGATAAAGTAATGTGCCGCTTCATCGACATTTAACTGCGTTGATGCGGGTCGCAGCACCGAGTGTCGCCCGTGGGCGGGTACCGTGCCGGGCGTGATCGACGTACTTTCCGATGAGCAACCCGGTTCGGCCTCACCTGCCGAACCGGTGGCTGGCGATGCGCCTGATCTTGTTGATGCGACCCCGCCTTCAACGTCAGTCTTCTCGGTGCGGCTCGACGAGTTCGAGGGTCCATTCGATCTCTTGCTATCGCTGATCGCCAAACATCGACTCGACGTCACCGTGCTGGCGTTGCACACGGTGATCGATGACTTCGTCGCACATATCAAGTCGCGCGGCCCGGACTGGGATTTGGACGAGGCCACCGAGTTTCTCGTCGTGGCAGCCACCTTGCTCGATCTCAAAGCAGCCAGGCTTTTGCCCTCCGGTGAGGTCGAGGACGAAGAGGATCTGGCACTGCTCGAAGCCCGCGATATCTTGTTCGCGCGATTGCTGCAATACCGTGCGTACAAAGAGGTTTCGGCGATTCTTGGTGAGCTCCTAAAGTCTGGCGCCCGGCGGCACCCGCGCGAAGTCGGCCTCGATCCTGAGTTCGCCGGACTGCTGCCCGAAGTGTTGCTGGGCTTGGGGCCGCAGGAGTTCGCAATGCTCGCGGGGCGGGCGCTTGCGCCACGTCCGGTGCCCACCGTGTCGATCGAGCACGTGCACGCCCCACGCGTCAGCGTGCGCGAGCAGGCGGCGATCATGGCCCAGCGGCTCCGTAGACACTCGTCGGCTACCTTCCGGAGCCTGATAGCCGACTGCGACAGCACATTGGTGATCGTCGCCCGATTCCTGGCACTTCTTGAGCTCTACCGCGATGGCTCGGTGGCCTTTGATCAGATCAGCCCGCTCGGCGAACTCCATATCCGGTGGACCGGATCGGCCGAAGGAGATGTGGTGGTGTCAGCGGAGGAGTACGACGGCGACCCGGTCGCCGACGACGATGAAGATGGCGAATCGGCGGCCTCTGATCTCCACGAATCCGACGAATCCGACATTTCACCCGGAAATCCCGACGACACGCAGGACGCCATGCCCAAGGAGGAGTCGTGACGACGCCCGAAAGCACCCAGGAAGCCCCACAGGCGGCGCAAGAGTCGCTGGCGACCTCGACGCAAGCAGTTACCTCAACTGGGCTCGAGGAAGCCGCCCTCGGCGGTTCACTGGGCATCGAGCGAGAGCCTGCGTCACGGCCCGAGCCCGATTCCAGCGATGAGGCTTCAGACGCCGAGTCCGACGCCGACGGACGTGGCCAGCTGCCAGCGGCAGCAGGCTTCGATGATGACGGCACCGACCTCGACGATGTCGCTGACGACGATCTGGGAGCGCCCACCCTGGACGCGGCACTTGAGGCCGTGCTACTGGTCACGGATCAGCCGTTAGACGTTGCCAATCTTGCGGCGCTCGTTCGTCGACCGGCGGCCGAGGTTGCCGATCGACTTGCAGCACTAGCGGCCGAATACACAGCGACTGGAAGGGGTTTCGAGCTTCGTGAGGTTGCCGCGGGATGGCGTTTTTACACCAGAGGTGACTGCGCCACAGTGGTCGAGCGTTACGTCCGCGACGGTCAACAAGCTCGGCTCACTCAGGCGGCGCTAGAGACCCTTGCCGTGGTTGCGTACCGCCAGCCGGTCAGCCGATCGCGGATCTCAGCGGTGCGTGGCGTGAACGTTGACGGCGTGATCCGAACGTTGACGACCCGCGGGCTGATCAGCGAGGCGGGCCATGACGAGTCATCCAATGCCATCCTGTACCGGACGACCGAACTGTTCCTCGAGCGTTTGGGGATCATCTCGCTGGACGAATTGCCGCCTGTCGGGGACTATCTGCCCGATCTCGATTCGTTAGACGACTTCATCGAGCAAACATCAAGTTGAGATTGAGACATAATGAGCCAGAACGATGAAGAGACCGATATTCGACTACAGAAGGTGCTCGCCGCCGCCGGTGTAGGTAGCCGACGAGCCTGCGAGCAGATGATCGACGAAGGCCGGGTGGAAGTCGACGGCCAGATCGTCCTCGAGCAGGGAATGCGGGTCAATCCGCGGGGATCCATCATCAAAGTTGATGGCATGCGCATCCCCACTGCACCTGGGCACGTCGTATTGGCGCTCAACAAGCCGCGCGGAGTTCAGTCGACGATGACCGACGAGCGAGGTAGGCCCTGTGTCGGCGATTACGTCAAGGGACGCAAGGAGCGGCTCTTTCACGTGGGCCGGCTAGATGCCGACACTGAGGGCTTACTGCTCATGACCAACGACGGCGATCTCGCTCAGCGACTTGCGCACCCGTCCCACGGCGTCGCGAAGACCTATCTGGCCCAGGTGAAGGGCACGATCCCTCGCGAGATTGGTCGCCAGTTGCGCGCCGGGATCGAGCTCGAAGATGGCATGGTGCGGGTTGATAGCTTCCGAGTGGTCACCTCAGCACCGGGCCGGGCGCTAGTAGAAGTAGTCCTGCACGAGGGTCGAAAGCACGTGGTTCGACGCCTCCTGGCAGCGGTTGGACACCCGGTCGAAGGCCTGGTCCGAGTCAAGGTTGGACCGATTGGTTTGGGCGATTTGCGGTCGGGGAAGGTGCGTACTTTGTCGATGCACGAGGTCGGCGAACTGTACGGCGCGGTCGATCTCGACAAAGACTAGTCAATCTCTAAAAAGGCATAGACATATCGCGCTAAATCGATAAATGCTTATAGAGCTATAGCGTTTCTCTAGCAGCCTCCTCGACTTATCGCTCTGTCGATAATCGAACCAGCCACAGCGGACGCGTCAAAAGTAGATAAAGCAATGTAACTATTTTAGGGCCAGCAGGCTGAGAGCCGCTACCAGCGCAGACAATTCGTGCTTGATACCCCAACTATGCGAGCTGTGAAAAGTCTGTCGAGCTGGCCTGTGCTGGTCTAGTTCTGACGGTCGGTCTCGGGACCGGCGCGGCCTCGGCGCCGATCATCTGAGGTCGAGTCGAGCGAACCATATAAAGTCTTAACCATTAAGTAGTAAGTCGATAAAAATCTATCCTGATATAGCGTAAAACGGACTCAGCGATCTAGCGTGACATCGGTGAGTCGTCACGTCGAGACGGCGATGGATCGCTAAGGTGAGAGTTCCAAGCGAGAGGAGCGGTGGTGGCACTGCGAGCACTCCGGGGTGCGACCCGGCTGCAAGCCGACGATCCGGCTGAGATGACCGCTGCAGTGGTCGAGTTGTTGACCACGATCTTCGAGCGCAATCAGCTCAGCAGTGACCAGTTGGTCTCGATGATCTTCACTGCTACCCCCGACTTGGTGTGCATGTTCCCAGCTGCTGCCGCTCGCGGGTTAGGCCTAGGCGATGTACCGCTTATCTGTGCCCAAGAGATTGCTGTTCCAGGCGCGTTGAGTCAGGTGGTGCGGGTCATGGTGCACGCCGACATCGAGCGCAGCCGGGCCGAGGTTGTGCATGTGTATCTGCGTGGAGCTGAGGTCCTGAGGCAGGATCTCGCCCAGTGACCACCCCAGATCGGCTAGACCTTTCGGCCCCGGTGATCAGTTCCAAGTCGTCCTTGGCTGGATCGGTGCTCGTCGTTGGTTCGGGTTTGATCGGAGCTTCGCTGGGGCTGGCATTAACTGCCAGGGGAGTAAGTGTGTGGCTGGAAGATCTCGACAGTGAGGCTGGAAAGGTTGCTGCGAGTCGTGGTGCGGGGCGACTTGGCACCCCAGATGTAGCTCCCGAACTCATTTTTGTCGCAGTTCCACCTCACAGAACAGCGGAAGTCATTAGTAGGTTGATGACGCTATATCTCGATGCGACAGTGAGCGATGTTTCGTCGACAAAGACTCAACTTCAACAAGATGTTGAGTCTTTAGGAGCCGACATGAGCAGATTTGTCCCCGGACATCCTTTGGCTGGTCGTGAGGTGTCGGGGCCCAGCGCTGCCAGGGCTGATTTGTTCGCCGACCGCATCTGGGCGCTCACCCCCTCAGCTCAGACAGATCCAACGCGTACCGCGTTGGTCGCCAGCGTCGTTCGTTCACTTGGCGCTGTGGTTGTCGAGACCTCACCTGAACAGCACGACCGGGCCGTGGCACTGACGTCACATACCCCGCAGATCGTGGCGTCGATGGTTGCGGCCGGGCTGACCTCTCTCGACGACGCCGAAGTACGCCTCTCCGGGCAGGGTCTGCGTGATGTCACTCGGCTGGCTGGCTCCGATCCACAGTTATGGACCGAGATTTTGGCCAGTAATGCGGTGCCGGTTGCTCAGTCGTTAGGTGCCCTGATTGATCGGCTCCGCGAGGTACGCGATGCGCTCATCTCGTCGCCGCCAGAGCGAGATCGACTAGGCGAAGCGCTGACGGCCGGCGTGCTAGGGCATGCGCGGGTACCGGGTAAGCACGGCGCTACCCCAGTGAATTACGCCGTTGTGCCGGTGGTCGTGGCCGACCGCCCAGGTGAATTGGGTCGACTTTTCGCCGCTGTGGGTGGTACCGGCGTCAACCTAGAAGATGTCCGCATCGAGCATATTCAGGGACGCCCCACGGGCTTGGTCGAACTCGAGGTGCGACCTGAAGCCGCCGATCAACTGGCTGCCGGCCTTCGACTGGCAGACTGGGAAGTCCGCTTCTAGCTCTCTGGCCTGCGAAGATGCCAGATATTTACGGTTATATAAATATATCGATAGTTGCCGTCGTAAACATTCGCACTGGCAAATCAGCAATAAGTCGACACAGTAATTAATAGTTTTTCCTGGCGAGATCCTTGGCCCGGGAGCCGCTCAGATAGGTGTCCTGGCGCCTGGCACCTAGGGTTGAGGGCACAACCGTTCACTTTCCGCTCCGATGAGGTATCAGCGTGACGTCCCACGGCTCGACCGATCCCGTCGTCGTTGCCATCGATGGCCCCGCCGGGTCTGGGAAGTCCAGCGTTGCTAAAGGAGTGGCTCGGGTGCTGGGCCTTGTCTACCTCGACAGCGGCGCCATGTATCGCGCACTTACCTGGGCAGTGCTCGACCAGGGGATCGACCTGGACGATTTGCAGTCGGTCTCCGAAGTCGCTGATCGAGTGGGACCCACCTTGGCTTGGTCTACCGACCCGGATCAGCCCACCACCTTGATTGGTGACCTCGATGTGTCGACCGCGATCCGGCAGGCGCCGGTTACCAGCGCCGTCTCACACGTAGCCGCGGTACCTCGCGTGCGTGAAGTCCTCGTCGACTGCCAGCGTCGCGCGGTAAGCGAGGCACAGCAGGCCGGACAGGGCATCGTCGTTGAAGGACGTGACATCGGGTCAATTGTTTTGCCGAATGCCGATGTGAAGATCTGGCTCATCGCCGACCCATTGGTGCGCGCAGCGCGTCGCGCGGCCGAGGATGTTGCTGCTGGACGCACGGTCACAACGGACGTAGAGGCGGTGGCGGCTGACCTTGCGCGACGAGATACCGCCGATGCGACCAGAGCGGTCTCACCAACCACTCGCCCAGTTGATGCCTTCGAGGTCGACGCCTCACACCTGACTCTTCAGGAAGTCATCGCGCTAGTAGCCAACATCGTTTCGACCCATACCTCAGCACAATCAACGCAATCCCACGTAGACGGAGTTTCCCCATGACGAGCGACAATCCCATCTCCTCGCAGGATGAGGGCAACATTGTCGACCCATACTTCAGCGCTGCCGAGGAATCTGATGACGCAGCGTGGGACGGCGATGACGTCATCGTCATTGAGGTCGACGGCTTCGAGGACGATGATGATGACGTCGATCCCTACGCTGACCTCCGCGACGTCGAAGGTGTAGACAAGTCGCGGTTGGCCGCGCTTGGGTTTGATGTCGACGATGTCAACTTCGATGACGACGAAGATCTGCTGCTTCCCGTCGTGGCAATTATCGGCCGCCCCAATGTTGGCAAATCGACTCTGGTTAACAGGATTTTGGGACGTCGCGAGGCCGTGGTCGAAGACGTGCCAGGTGTCACACGCGACCGTGTCACATACGAAGGCGAGTGGTCTGGACACCGCTTCCTCATGGTCGACACTGGGGGATGGGAACGCGAAGCAGAGGGCATGGCGGCTCAGGTGGCAGCGCAGGCTGAGCGCGCAATGTTCGAGGCCGACGTAGTGCTGTTTGTTCTCGACACCACCGTGGGCGCAACCGACGCTGACGAAGATGTGGTCAAGCTTCTGCGACGCACCAAGAAGCCGGTGATCCTGGTTGCCAACAAGGTCGACGACAGTCGCGGTGACGCCGATGCCGCGATGCTGTGGTCGCTGGGGTTGGGTGAGCCGTTTGCCGTGTCGTCGCTGCACGGGCGAGGATCGGGTGAACTTCTTGACGCGCTTGTGGCAGCGTTGCCGGAAGAGGGCACTCGCACGGCATCACCGCGTGGCCCCCGCCGGGTCGCGTTGCTCGGAAAGCCAAACGTGGGTAAGTCGAGTCTGCTGAACAAGCTCGCAGGGGAAGCCAGAGTCGTTGTCGACGCGAAGGCCGGGACCACGGTGGATCCCGTTGACGAACTCATCGATATCGCTGGTGTCACATGGCGTTTCGTCGATACGGCCGGTATCCGCAAGCGGGTGCACGAGGCGAGTGGTCACGAGTATTACGCCTCGTTACGTACCAAGGGTGCGCTCGACAAGGCTGAGGTGGCAGTGGTGTTGCTTGAGGCACATGAGCCGCTCACCGAGCAGGACACTCGCATCTTGTCGATGGTGATAGAGAGTGGACGTGCGCTCGTGCTGGCCTTCAACAAGTGGGACCTCATCGACGATGAACGTCGCCGCTACCTCGAACGTGAAATTGAGCGTGACCTACATCAAGTGGCTTGGGCGCCGCGAGTCAACATCAGTGCCCAAACTGGACGTCACATGGAGAAGTTCGTTCCAGCTCTTAATGCTGCTTTGGCCGGCTGGGAGACTCGAGTTTCTACATCGAAACTCAATGCGTTCCTCGCTGGGATTGTGGCATCGCACCCGCACCCCGTACGCGGAGGCAAGCAGCCGCGCATCCTGTTCGGGACTCAGGCCACTATCCGTCCACCCACATTCGTGCTCTTCACTAGCGGCTTTCTCGAGGCCGGGTATCGACGTTTCATCGAGCGACGTCTGCGCGAGGAGTTCGGCTTCGAGGGCACCCCGATACAGATCAACCTACGCGTGCGAACGAAACGTCAACGCCGCAAATAGCCTGCTGCACAAAGGAAAATGAGACTACTCGCGTAGTAGTCTCGCGACATCTCCGAGCGCTTCTAGCGACTGAGACCGCAGCTCGGGAGTCATGCTCGGGAAGTATGAGCGCGCAATCATGTGTAGGTCGCCACCGGCTGCATCCGCGTATTCACGGATACGGTCGGCGACCTCGCGTGGCGATCCGACGATTGACGTCTCGCGCATGCGAGCGCTGGCTGACTCGTCATGCTCAGGTGGACGGCGAAGCGGCCCGGCATAACTGCGGGCGTCATACATGTCCTCGTACTTCCAATCGGGATAGCGCACGTGATCAACGGCGTCATCCCACGAGACGCCGTCGCGGTGGCAGAGCGTTGGTAGATGAAGTGCCACGCTGAACGGGGTCGTTCGCCCGGCCCGTGCATGCTCCTCGCGAGCCCAGCCAATCTGCTCGGCGAGGTCAGTGGGGGAGGCGTCGGTGGCCATGAATCCGTCGGCGATCTTCCCTGCACGGCGCACTGCTGGTTCGACAAGAGCGCCGATCCAGAGTGGCGGCCCCGCCTCTTGATTCGGACCGGGCGTGACGACGGGCCGGGCTCGGCCGTCCAAGAGTTCCACTGGTGAGCCACTCCACGCTTGGCGTGCATAGGCGATCATTTCGACCAGGCGTCGTACCCGCTCGGACTGCTTGACCCCAAAGGCTTCGAACTCTTCGTCGCGCCAACCAAGACCCAGACCAAGAGTGAGCCGGCCGCCACTGATTTGATCGACGGTTGCAGCGTCCTCGATCAGCCGCAGCGGATCGTAGAACGGTGCGAGTAGTAGTGCCGTGCCGAGGCGGATAGTCGAAGTGCGGGCGGCCATCGCCGCTAGTAGCACCAGTAGTGAAGGCGCGTGTCCATCGTCAACGAAGTGGTGCTCGCTGACCCATACCGAGTCGAGCCCAGCTGCTTCTGCTGCGCTGGCCAAGTCAAGGGCTTCGGCATAGAGCGGAGCCCAGCCGTTGTCATTGTCTGGGTGTCGCTGACAGGTAATGAGCCCGTAACCAAGTTGAATTCGCTGTGTTGCCATGTGATGTCAGTCGGCTCTCGTAAGTGGGACAGGACGGCGGAAGAACTCCGAATAGTCGATCGTTCGGTAGGCGGTGGTACACGGAAGGCCATCGGCAAATCTCATGGTCATGGCGTCCAGATCCATGATCACGCTCAAGACCGTGGCTTCCTGTTCTTGTTCTATTGCGGTCAGATTGGGATGGCAGCAGATCCCAGTGGGATGGCCCGCGTGATCACTGAGCAGCGCCTCATAAGTGCTGATATCAAAGGGATCTTGCTCAGTGAGCCAGCGGTCTGCTCGTTGGTAGCGGAATGCGCTGTCGGGCATCAGCCACAGCCCGACATCGACATGGTCGAACCGGTCGTGCACGAAGTGGTTGGCGTGGAGGATCACCCCTCGAGCATCCGGCGAGGTGAGGTGCAGGTCGGCGAAACCGCCTGGGGTGGCTTCTATCCCCAGTGCGAGATGGTCTCGGTGCGCAATCAAATAGTGAGCCGACGACGAACGCGAGGCTCGCTGCAAGGTGGCCAATGCATGGGCTGGTGTTACTGAATCGAGCAAGGCGCGGAGCATGACGTGGAAGGGAACTCCTGGCTGCCCGAGGTCTGTCTCGCAAGCGAGCGCATTGGTTGCTAAGCCGATGCCGTACTCGTTGAATCCGGTCTTCGCCAGCAACCCTGCTTCCACCGCGGTGACGAATCGAGGGCCGGAGGTCGGATCTGACTCGAGGACGATGGTCGTGTCGAACGCGTGCGCCAGCCAGTCCCAGTTCTGACCGACGAGAACCGGCCTGCCGTCGGACGGAACTGCCGCGAAGGCAGTGCATTCGCCAACTCGGGGTAACTGCATGGCAGCGTTGCGTGCTTTCGCTGCATACATGACCTCGGTGCGAACGTTGATAGCCATGATGTCGTCGAACGGAACTTCGGCACCCTCGGCAATACCGCGCAACTCTTCGAGGTACTGCGGGCCGAACTCGTCGATCGGATCGACGTAACGCATGGCTTCATGCGTGACCTTGTCCCAATCCCAATGCGCATAGTGGGCGAACACCTTGCGGTAGGCGTCGATGCTGCGCGCCACGCGATCTGGAACTTGCGACCCATACTGCTGACCACGGGTCCGGGCGCTACCTGAAACTCGAACGTGCGGGTACATAACCCACCACCTCCAAACTCAACTCGGAATTCATTCTGCACGTGCGCTGGTCGGGTTCGCTAGGCGATCGTCGCGCCACCATCGACTGGGAGGATGGCACCGGTTATGTACGAGGATTCCGAGCCGATCAGGAACAGGCAAGCGCGTGCGACTTCGTCGGCTCTGCCCAGACGTCGCAGCGGTACTCCGTGCTGCAAGTAGCGTGCCGCCGCCTCTGGATCATCGGTCAGACGCAGCATCGGAGTGCTGATAACCCCTGGGCTTACTGCGTTTACACGGATCTCGTGTGGTGCCCACTCGACCGCGAGTTGGCGAGTCATCGATACGACTGCACCTTTGCTGGCTGAGTAGTGCACTGCCGGCTCGTGGGTATCACCGCTCTCACTTGCCATGGAAGCAAGGAACACGATCGATCCGGGAACTTCGCTGTCGACCAGGTGGCGTGCCACTTCGCGCGCGGCCAAGAATGCGCCAGTAACGTTGACTGCCATCAGCAACAAGAACCCCATGCCGTCGAGCTCGACTGCGGGCTTGATCCGGTACACACCCGCTGCGGCAACGAGGGAATCGATTGGCCCGCCCACCATTTCGCTTGCCTGCGCGACGGCGGTGATCACCGCGTCTTCGTTGGTGATGTCGCACTGCACGGTGGAGATACGGGTTCCCGCTGATGTCTCGGCCAATCCATCTGCGTCGGTGTCGAGTGCAACAACCTGCATGCCACGGTCGCTCGCTATGCGACAGACGGCCTGCCCGATGCCTGATCCACCGCCGGTCACTAGGAGTCGTCGCGGTTCGACAGTGTCAGCGGCCACAGTGGAACTCCGATTGGCGGTGAACGCCGGTTGTGAACGCGAGGTCAACACTGTACGAGCAGTTGGTCGGTGCCGAGGACTGCATCGGGGTTCGGCCGCACACGTGGCGAAGGCACGTCATGTCAGGTATGCCCCTCCATTCACGGAGATCGTTTGGCCCGTGACGTACGAGGCATCGGGTGAGAGCAGCCACGCGACGACATTGCCGATGTCGTCAGGAAGCCCATGACGCCCAAGAGGAACGGTGTCGCGGACCTGCGCCAACGCGTCGTCGTAGGTGATGTTCGCGCGGTCTGCGAGACCCTGTACGTGGTCGACATGCATTGCAGTGAGCATGTTTCCTGGGGCGACGGAGTTGACTCGGATGCCGTGGGGTGCGAGTTCGACGGCCATGGTCTGACTCAGCAATGCGAGGCCGCCCTTTGACGCGGAGTACGCGCCGGAGCCCACTTCAGCTTGCTGCGCAAGGATCGAGGTGATGTTGACTAGTGCCCCGCCTGCCTTCGACGCGATCATCCGAGGCACCACTGCTTGGGCCATGTTGAACGGCCCCAAGAGATTGATGTCGATCACCCGCCGGAATTCGGCCGGATCGCTTTCATGAACGAGATCGGAGGATCCACCGATTCCAGCGTTGTTCACCAGCGCACCTATCGGCCCGAGTGCAGACTCCACGTGGTGGGCGACGGCCGCGCAAGCCTGCGGATCTGTGACATCAGCGACCAGACCGATGGCTTCTCCGGTCGTGCCCGATAGACGCGATGCAGTCTCGACGACCTCACTGTCTGTATCGATCAGAGCGACCGACCAGCCATCTGCCACGAGCCGGCTCGCAATGCCGTAGCCGAGGCCACGGTTGGCGCCGGTGACTACCGCGATTCGATTCATGGCGTTATCGCTGCGACTTCGCGCGCGGTGGCGAACCACACGCTCGGATGTGATTGCATCCAACCGATGAATTGTTCGAGCATGGCAAGGCGGCCGGGACGACCGATTACCTGCGGATGCATCGTCAGCATGAATAGCCCGCCCAATGCGTTGAATCCAGCGAACTCCTCTTCCCACAACGCGCGTACTTCTGCAGCGGTGCGAATGGTCTTATTCCAGGCCGCGGCGTCGAACCAAAAGTGGGCCGCGTCATCAAGAGTCCAGTGAACGGGGAGTTCGACGACAGCGTGTTCAGGGTGCCGGTAGGGCTTGATGTCGTCCATCAAGTTTGACGAGTAGTGGAACCCGTACTTCACGAGGAGATCGAGGGTGTGCGGGCTGAAATCCCATGAGGGCGAGCGATATCCGACGACGTCAGCGCCAAGGGCGGTGAGCACTGCACGTCCGCGCAGGAGTTCAGCCTCCTCCTCCGCTGGAGTCAGGAGTAGCGGCGAGGTGTGCGTGTATCCGTGGTGGGCCACCTCGTGTCCGCCAGCCAAGATCTCCTCGACGCGGTAGGGATAGCGCTCGGCTACGCGGCCGGGGATGAAGAACGTGGCGGTAACCCCGACTCGTTGGAGCATCTCCAGGATCAGCGGCACAGCGACCTTCGCGCCGTAGGTTCCTTGCGAGAGTGTTCCAGGACGACCGGCATTGAGCGGATCTTCGCCAATCCAGACTTCCTCGGCATCGAAGTCAAAACTGATGACGACGGCGCATGAGGCTGAGTCGGGCCACATGTGGGTCCTTCCTTTTAGACGATTCGAGCCTGCTCCACCACGCGAGGGGACCAACCGAGGTGCCCTTGCTGCGCATCCTCACGAGCCAAATCAACGCGGCGAGAGCCAAATTAGCGCTGTGCGCCGATGCGAGCGAACCGCATGAGTGATTGTCAGGAAGTCGCCGCCTACCGGCACGGTATCTGCGATCCTTGTCCGGATTCGTCCGTCATTTGACGCATGACGGTTCGCCTCGACTGAGGTGGGATCAGATCACCGCCATGGGGGCGGTTTGAACAGCGAGGTGAGCATGTCTGACATCGACGGCACCAACGGCGAACTCGGAGACGGCACAGGATCCGCCACCGATCAGTCAGCTTCGGCGGGTGTAAGCCGACGTGATTTCGTCCGCGGCCTCACCGCAACCGGGCTTGGCGGACTCATCCTGGGCGGCGGAATCGGCTATGCCGCCGCACCCAAGAGCGCTGCGACTCCATCGGGTGGCGGCGCGACCGTCGATACGAGCGACATCAAGATCGGCAGTGTCAGCCCCGTCACCGGCCCCTACTCAGGTGATGGCCAGGAGATGACCCGAGGTCAGCAGTTGGCCATTGACGAAATCAATGCCAATGGCGGTGTCGGTGGTCGCAAACTGGCTCTCGTTATTGGTGATGTCAGCGATCTCGCTCCCGAGAACTACGTGCAGGCAGCCCAGCGACTCGTCAACCAGGAGAAGGTTGCCGCAGTCTTCTCTGGCTACTGCACCAATGACTCATCCGAGTTCAAGATCTACGCCGATGCAGGCGTTCCAATGTTCCACCTGAACACCCTCCAGGCCAATGTCGACTTCGTGACCCAGAACAAGATGACCAACATCTACGAAGGCTGCCCATCGGAGATTTGGTACGGCAAGGGCTTCGTTCCGCTCATGCAGTCGTGGATCGCTGACGGTTCATGGAAGCCGTCGTCGAACACTGTTGCCATCGTCACGAGCAACGACCCTTACAGCATCTCGATCGCGCAGGCTTTCAAGAAGTCGGTCGAAGCGATCGGCTGGACTGTCCCTGTCTACGAAGAGGTCACGGCACCGAATGCCGACTGGGGCCCCATCCTCACCAAGATTCGCAGCAACCCGCCGGGCCTGATTTACGTCACCGACTACATCCCCGGCGACCTCGCAAGCTTCGCCAAGCAGTTCCGTGACGCACCGACCCAGTCGCTGCTGTATCAGCAGTACGGACCTAGCGTGCCGGAGTACTTGCAGCTCGCGAAGGAAGCCGGTTACGGCGTCGTGTGGTCGACCACGATCGGTACCTTGCCCGATGACATCGGCAAGACCTTCCTTGACTACTACAAGAACAAGTACGGCTCGGATGCTGGGCTTTCGCAGGCCGGCGGCGAGTACGACCTGGTGAAGTTGTGGGCACAGACTGCAGCTATGGCCGGTGACCCGTACAACTTCGAACTCGTCAACAAGTTGCTCAAGAAGATCACCTACCGAGGAGTTTCGGGAACGTACCGGTGGATCTCTGACACCGAACTCTCGGTTGCTCCTTACCCGGATCTGGTCAACGACCCGAGCCTGGCCATGCCGCACTTGACCTATCAGATTCAAGACGGCGTGCAGGTTCCGGTGTTCCCTGAGCCCTACGCCAAGGGCAAGTTCCAGACACCGCCGTGGTTCAAGTAGCCACTGCCGGGCAGCCGTTGCTGCGGGCTCGTGGCGTTGTCAAACGCTATGGCGGGCTCGCAGCAGTCGACGGCGTGGACTTCGATGTCCTTGACGGCGAAACCTTTGGGATTGCCGGCCCGAATGGGGCCGGCAAGACCACGTTGTTTGACGTCGTGACCGGGATTGTCGGTGCTACTGCTGGAGAGATCGAGTTCGCTGGGAAGCCGATTCAGAATGCATCCGTGCATGGCATTTGTCATGCCGGGATTGCCCGCACCTTCCAGCTTCCATCCGTCTTCGACTCCCAGACTGTCCTTGCCAACGTGTTGGTGGGAGCCCAATACGGTCAGGGCGGAAGTTGGTTTGGGTCAACGCGCGCCAAACCCGAGGTGCTCGCTCGCGCGAAGGACGAACTCGTGTTCGTCGGTTTGGGTGCTCGCGCCGGTGCGCTGGCCGGGCCGATGCCGGTGTTCGACAAGAAGCGACTCATGATCGCCTCCGCTCTGGCCACGCAGCCGCGCATGCTGTTCCTCGATGAACCTTTCGGTGGCCTGTCGCCGAGCGAGGTTGACGAGTTGATGGTGCTGCTGACCAAGGTCAAGGCACGCGGAATCACCATTGTTCTTATCGAGCATGTGATGCGGGCTTTGATGGCTCTCTCGGATCGAGTGCTGATCATGAACCAGGGCAAGACCTTGTTCCAAGGCAGCCCGCACGATGTATTACGCGACGCCGAGGTAGTACGCGTGTACTTGGGTAAACGTGGCGACAAGGACAAAGACGATGCTTGAGGTACGGGACGTGAGGGTCGGCTACGGCGACTCTGTCGTGATCGACAGCATGAGCCTAGATGTCGCCGAGGGTGAGTTCGTGGTGGTCATCGGCCCCAACGGACACGGGAAATCGACTCTCCTGCGGGCGATTAGCGGGCTGCTACCCCTCAAGAAGGGGTCGATCAACTATCGGGGCCAGCGGATAGACAACCTGGCGACCGAGCAGATTGTCGCGCGCGGGCTCGTCCAAATCCCGCAAGGCGACATGCTCTTCCCTGACATGTCGGTGCAGGAGAACCTGCTACTCGGCGCTTTCGTGCACCCCGACCGCGCTGCGCGGGCTGCGCGTCTTGCCGAGGTCTACGAACTGTTCCCGAAACTTTCCGAGCGAAGTAGCCAGCAGGCCCGAACCCTTTCTGGCGGTGAGCGGCGCATGCTCGCGTTAGGTCGCGGCCTGATGACTCGGGCAGATCTACTCATGATCGACGAGCCGTCACTGGGCCTTGCCCCCGTTCTTGTTGACGAGGTCTACGAGCGCATCGCCCAAATCGCCAAGAGTGGGATTACGGTGCTGTTGGTCGAGGAGAACTTCGCACACGTGCGCGAAGTCGCCGATCGCGTGATTTTGATCGAGAACGGCGGCGTCGTGCTGGCCGGCACTGTCGACGAAGTACTCGAAAATGAGGCTGTCACGGCCACCTACCTCGGTATCGGAGGCGAGTGACGCTGTGAATGCGATCCTGCAAACCCTTGTCAGCACAGTGGTTCAAGGTTCGATGCTTGCCTTGATCGCGATCGGGATGACGTTGGTCTATGGCACCCTTCGCGTGTTGAACATGGCACAGGGCGTCATGGTGATGGTTGGTGGTTTCGCTGCGTACACCACAGTGGTCCGCACAGGGCTGCCAACCTGGATCTGTTTGATTGTCGCCGCTGTCGTCACTTTCTTGCTAGGTGTACTCACTTACTACTCCGCAGTGAAGCCGCTTCTCGGCCGGGTCGGCGTCGATTTTGAGATGACGGCGTTCATCACCACCTTCGCGATCGCGACGATCGTGCAGAGCGTGGTGCTGCTGATCTACGGCCCACGCCAGAAGCCGTTCGATCCGCTATGGCCGGGTCGGATCGACATCACGAGTGACGTCTCGATCACCTACCACTCGCTGATCATGGCCGCAGTTGCGATCGGCGCTCTTGTTGGTCTTGGGCTGTTCCTCTCGCGATCTCGATACGGGTTGGCCATCACGGCTGTGGCGCAAAACCTAGATGCTGCAAGGCTCATGGGGATTCCTGCTCGTCGGGTCTACGTAGTCACGATGGGCATCGCTGCAGCGCTAGCGGGAATCGCAGGGGTGCTGTTGGCGCCGCTGTACTTCGTTTACCCCAACGCGGGTGATCTGCCACTGTTGCAGGCCTTGATCGTGGTCATCTTCGCTGGCCTTGGTTCGGTGCGCGGCACGATCTACGCCTCGTACATCATCGGTTTCCTGTCGGCAGCTGTTGCCATCTACTGGAAGAGCGCATACGCACTTCCCGTGCTGTACGTCGTGATTCTGCTCGTTCTCGTAGTACGTCCCAATGGCATCGCGGGCAAGCCACAGGAGGCACGACTGTGAACGCCGCATCGGGTTCGACCACGGTGAGCACTGCCAAGTCGCAGCCGGCGTCGATTCGTTCGTTCCTGGGATGGCCTAAGGCTGGTCCGATCCCGCTGGCTGTTACAGCAGTGGTCGCCATCGCTCTGCCGCTCGTGCTCCACAGCACCTATTGGGTGGGCGTATGTACCTTGGCGCTGATCTGGATGGTCCTGAACCAGTCATGGAACCTCGTGCTGGGTTACTCGGGCATCTGGAACTTCGGCCAACTCGCGATCTACGCGATCGGTGGCTACACCGCCGCACTCGTGTCGTTACACACTGGGATCCCTTGGCCCCTAACGATTGTGGTGGCAGGCGTCGCGGCCATGTTGGTCTCCCTCGTGCTCGCCATTCCTTCGCTACGGCTTCGCGGCATCTACGTCTCGCTGTTGACGTTCGGCTTTGCCGAGGTCGTGCGCCTGCTCGTCATCGCAGATAGCTCGGGAGTCACCGGCGGCACCTTTGGGCTCTCGGGCTTCGACGGGTTCGGCATCAGCGCGATGGCGCCGGAGGCTCGCTCGCGAACCTTCTACTGGATCGCCTTGCTAGGCGTTGCGATCACGCTTCTTGCTATGTACCTAATTGTGCGGTCACCGTTGGGCACGGGGTTGATGGCACTTCGCGACAACCCGGCGCTGGCCGCCGCTCGTGGTGTGAGCCCGATGAAGTACCAGTTGGTGTCCTTTGGCATCTCGGGTTTCTTCGCGGGTGTCGCGGGAGCCTTGTATGCCTTCACATACGGAGTGGTGTCGCCCTCGCTTATGGGTCTGGGGCAGATGACCTTGCTCGTGACGATGCTTGTGGTCGGTGGCATGGGAACCCTGAGCGGCCCCTTGGTCGGTACCGCGATCCTTACCTTGGTGCAGGCTGAGCTGCAGAACTGGCCCGAGATCAGACTGATTCTGCTTGGCGTGATCCTGCTCGCGATTGTGGTGTTGATGCCACGTGGCGTTGTTCCCTTGCTCGCCCACAGAACAGGTCGACTGAAATCGTGGATGGCACAGGGGAATTCGGCACAGACTAAATCATCAACCTAGCGTCGCTAGGCGGACGTCTTGCTGAACCAAGGTGGCGTCCTAAAGGCTGTGATGTCGCCGTAGGGTGACGGGCCAAGCACTCGAGATTCGCCGTTTTGCACCTGGAACACCATATGAGCCTGCCCCAGCGACGGGTCGGGTGTTACGTCTGGGTACGACAACGCCGACTGACCCGGTGCGCCTAGGTAGTAGACGCCGTTCACCCCGCGGAACACTGTCGACCGGAGATAGGTGAGCACCTCCGACGGAGCTGAGGTTCCGGTCGACGCCCATGCGGCGGCCATCAACTTCACTTGGTCGAACGCGGCACCTGCCTGAGACCACCCCGCTGGCGTGCCATGCAGCGTCTCGAAGTCCCGGCGGAAGGTGCGCCCGAACGTGTCGTCATATGTGCCGGTGACGGTAGACCAGATCATGCCTTCGGCAGCTTCTTTGGCAGTCTCGGTGAAGTGCGGGATCGATGGCCCGTAGACCCCGTACACCAGGGCGTCGTTACCGCTGGCACGGAAGGCGCGCTGGAAATCGACGAGAGCTTCGGGAACGAAGTGATTCACCATGACGGCCGCGGGGGAGTGGGCGGTGACACGCGAGATCAGCGCGGCCCAGTCGGGGTTGACGAGTGGCACCTGCGCCACGTCCGCGACATCCCATCCAGAGCGGTCGGCGGCGGCGAAGAAGGACTCATTGGCCGTGTGGGTACTGGCTGCTTCCAACTCAAGGGCGACGATTCGGCGTGAGGTGGGTTGCCACAGTTCGCTGATGGACAACTCGTCCAGTAGCCGGATGAGGCCCACTCCGTAGTGGATCTCGGATGGGCAGGTCTGGAACACCATGCCGAATCTGCTTTGGTCCTCTCGCACCCGCTCTACCTGTGCCTCGAAGGTTGCGTTGTGCAGGAACGGCTGACCGAAGTCGGCAACGAGATCTAACACTTCGGGGCACTCAGCATTGGCATATGAGGTGATGATCGCGTCGACATCGAGATCGATGAGCGAACGGAAGGCCTCAGTGACCGCGGCGGGGTTGAAGAAGTCAGCAGATGCGACCACATGCTCGACCATTCGTCCGTCGATTCCCCCGCGCGCGTTTATCTGGGCGACGGCGAGTTCGGCGCCTCGACGAGCCTCAACTCCATCAGCCGATGATGCACCCGCTAGTAGGACCGATCCGATCTGGAAAGGTGCGCGGCGTAGGACTGGCCGGCGCATCTTGCTCGCTGCCGGGGCGGAGTCGCTGGCAACTCGTTCGGTTGTGCTGGCTCGTTCGACGTCGAGGAGAGCGAGGCCGGTTTCGCCGGTCACCCCTCCGGGGATGGGCAGCCGAAGCAGTCCGCTGTCGACGGCCACAGCGGCAAGCCCGGCTCTACCGTGTTGGCTGAGCTTGGGGAGCAGTCGCTCGATCTGGGTCGAGACGGTGCGGGCGCTGGTGCCGAGTCGATCAGCGATCTGCTGGTTGGTCAGGCCTAGGCAGACCAGTGTGAGGACGTCTATCTCACGCGCGGTCAGGCTGTGGGGGAGGCTGACCGATGACCACCCGACAAGTGCAGAAGCCAGGCGTCCGTCGGCGACGTTCTCGCGGGTGAAAGTGACTGCCAGCCAAGCAGTTTCGTGTTCGCGCCATAAGAACCGGACATTGTCGTGAGCCGTCTCGAGGAACGCTTGGGCATATCGGGTCAGCCCTAATGGCAACGCGGAGCGCGCTGCGGCGGAGCCGTGCGAACTGCCATGTAGGTCGATCGTGCATTCGGCAGCTCGCAACACTCGCAGGGGGCGAGCCACTTGAGCACCTCCGGGGCTAGCGTGTGGGTCGTATGACGCATGACAATGAGCCGACGTAGAGGTCGAATTGAACCCTGAAGTTGCCTGTCCCGCTAGCGCTGCGCCGATATTGATACGACTCTGAGACTGGAGAACCCCATGACCGACCTTGACAGCAAGGTAGATCAGGATCCGAATCCGGGTTTGTTGAGGGTTGGTATTGACGTCGGCGGGACATTCACTGACGCCGTGCTTGTCGACGAACTGGGCAATCTGCACATTGCCAAAGTCGAATCGACACCCGCTGACATCTCCGAGGGCTTTTTGGGTGGGCTGGGGGTACTTCACGCAAGATCGGGCCGTGACTTGGCCGAGATCGACTTTCTCGCCCATGGCACAACCGTCGCGACGAATGCGCTGGTGCAGAACCAACTTGCCCGGGTTGGCCTGATCACCAATCGAGGGTTTCGCGACATCCTGGAGATTGGTACCCAACAGCGACGACGGATCTACGACCTGTGGACTCCAGAGCCGACCCCGGTCGTGCCGCGCGAGCGTTGTGTGGAAGTCGATGGCCGGATCGGCCCGGAGGGCCAAGAGATCACGCCACTCGACGAGGAGTCGGTGGTTGCGGCCGCCGCTGTGTTGCGCGAGCAGAACGTCGAGGTGGTCGCTGTGGTGTTGCTCTTCTCCTTCGTCGAAGCCGCGCATGAGCAACGGATCCGCGAGATTCTGGCGGTCGAACTCCCGGGCATTCCCGTCACGATCTCCAGTGATGTCTCGCCCGAGATTCGCGAGTACCTTCGAGCGAGCACTACGGCGGTAAACGCATCGCTGCTGCCGCTCGTTGGCCACTATGTGACGAGCCTGGCTGAGGCCGTCGCGTCGCGAGGTGTTCGCGTCCCGGTGCACTTGATGCGTTCTAATGGTGGCCTTGCTGCGTCCAAGGCGGCGGCCGAATTGCCGGTGTCTCTCGTGACGTCGGGCCCTGCCGCTGGCGTAGTTGGAGCAGCTCGTCTTGGTGCACTCGCTGGTGAGCGCGAGCTATTGACCTTCGACATGGGTGGTACCACGGCTGATCTCGCGGTTGTGGTTGACGGGGCCCCGCAAGTGCGGTGGTCGGGAGATCAGAATGGGCACCGAATCAACCTGCCGCAGGTAGATGTCCTTTGTGTTGGTGCCGGCGGTGGATCGATCGCCAGAGTTGACTCATTCGGTGCCTTGCGGGTTGGCCCGGAGAGTGCCGGGGCGGTTCCTGGACCTGCCGCTTATGGTCGAGGCGGCGAATCCGCAACCGTGACTGATGCCCATGTCGTTCTCGGAACCCTCACTGCCACAAGGACTCTTGGTGGTGAACTCAAGCTCGATCCTGACTCGGCTGTCGAGGCTGTGGCGCGGGGCGTGGCAGTACCTATGGGCACCAGCGTCGAGCATGCTGCCGCGTCGATTATCCGCGTCGCAGATTCCAACATGGCTAGCTCACTTCGCGTGATCTCGGTCGCGCGGGGCCTTGATCCACGCGAGATGACACTGGTCGCACTCGGTGGTGCTGGGCCGATGCACGGCTGTTCGTTGGCTGAGGAACTCGACATGACCAAGGTGCTCGTGCCTCTGTACCCAGGGGTCACGGCTGCGCTGGGTTTGCTGCTCACCGAAGTGCGACACGACTTAGGGCGCAGTTGGGTGCGTGCAACCGGCGGCCTAGCGATCGACGATGTGCAAGTGCAGGTCGACGCACTGGCCTGGCGAGCGCATGTACTCCTTGAGCAGAGCGCACACGCACAGACCGGACGCCTCACCTTCACTGCGGATCTGCGATACAGCGGTCAGGCGTACAGCCTTTCAGTCCCTTTGAACGTGGATGCGAACGGACGCCTTGCGCCACAAGCGATCACCGACGCTGAGTTAGCGTTCATCGAGGGTCATCGGGCGGCGTATGACTACGTATTGGATGACACACCGATGGAGCTTGTCGCGATCCGAGTGTCGGCACGTGCACCGGAGGAAGCGATCACGTTCGACGGTGGATCGGCGGTGCTGTCGGAGCCGATGGGAAGGCGTCGAATTTGGATGAAGGGCGCCTGGCAGGAGGCGCTGATCCTTGACCGCTCAGCGATCGGCGAAGCACCAGTGCCAGGGCCAGCGGTGATTGAACAGGAAGACACCACGACGTTGCTCTTTCCCGGGTGGACCGCTCGTCGAGTTGCCGCTGGATCGATTCTGCTCGAGCGAGAGGTGCACTGATCATGGATGCTGTCACGCAAGAGATTCTGGGCAATGCACTCTTCGCGATAAGTGAGGAGATGGCTGTGGTTGAGTACCGGTCATCGTTCTCGCCGATTATTCGCGAGATGCTCGACTTCAACTGCGGTCTGTTTGACGCGCAGGGCCGGATGGTGGCGCACAGCGAGCAGATCCCCGCACAACTTGGGCTGATGCAGTTCGCGCTCAAGGCAGCGCTGATCCGACACGGCGGCGTGCTCAATCATGGTGATGCGATCTTGACCAACAATCCATACCTAGGTGGGACTCACACCAACGATCTGCAGATCTTCGTACCGATCTATGACGGCGACGTGCTAGTTGGTTACGCCGGCTCGATAGCGCATCACATCGACATCGGAGGTACTTACCCCGGTACCGAGAGTGCGCAGACCACCGAGATCTTCCACGAGGGCTTGATCTTTCCGGCGATCAAATTCGTCGAGGCGGGCCGACGGAATGGAGCGGTCGAAGAGATCATCCGCTTCAACGTCCGGGATCCGCATTCGACGATAGGTGATCTAGGCGCTCAGCTCGCGGCTTGTAAGCGAGGTACCGAACGGGTGCTCGAACTTTGCGCTCGGCATGGGCGCGACACCGTCACGCTTGCGATGGAGCGACTTCTCGACGACACAGCAAGGCGCGCAGCGGCCTTGTTCTCATCGTGGCCGACTCGTGCTGTCACGGTCGAGGGTTACATGGACGACTCCGGATTTGAGGGCACCGATCCGATCCGCATTCGAGTCACCGTCACGGCGTCGGCTGGCCGTCTTCGAATTGACTTCACTGGTACTTCTGTCCAGGTCCAAAGTGGGATGAACGTTCCGTTTGCCAGCACCTGCGCAAGCGTCTACTTCGCTGTGCGGTGCTTTGCAGGGGATTCAGGCGTGCGTCAGAATGATGGACTCACCCGCCTAGTCGATGTTGTCACTGAAGTGGGTACGCTCGTAAACCCAACGCACCCAGCAGCTTTGAGCGCTAGGCACCTTGCGACTCAACGAATCGCCGACCTCATGATCGAGGCGCTCGGGCAGTTGATTCCGGAGAAGGATGTCGCTGCGGCGCATGTGTCGTTCCCCGCCTGGGTGTTCCGCGCGTATGACGGCCGGTGGAACAAGGACACGTTGCTCGCCGACATCTTGGGTGGTGGTGGGGGAGCGCGGCGCGATGCAGACGGTGATCACGCACTCGACACGTACTGCAGCAACTGTGCGGTGCTGCCTGCAGAGATCGCCGAGTTGGAGTATCCGTGGCGCGTCGATCGCACCGAATTAGTTAACGAGTCAGGCGGGACTGGTCGCTATAGAGGTGGCATGGCGATGCGTCGAGACATGACCTTGCTCGCCGACGATGCTGACGGCATTTACTACGTCGAACAAACAGTCGCAGAGTTCGCGGCCCGTGGTCGCGACGGTGGTGGAGCCGGCACGCCCGGCTCGGCCATGATCCGACGAGCTGGAGACGACGGCTGGACCACGCTGCCCGGCAAGGGGTACTTGCGGCTCAAGAAGGGCGACTCTGTGTCCTTCGTCAGTGCTGCGGGCGGCGGTTTCGGCTCACCTGATCGCGCTTAGCTCGACGACTCAATGGGCGTGGGTCACTTATCGCTGGCCGGTTCGAGGCCGTGAGGCCGGTGGGGTAGTCTTCGGAGGCTGCCGTGCGGGAAATTAGTCGGTGGTGCACGTCTCGGGCTGTAGCGCAGCTTGGTAGCGCACTTGACTGGGGGTCAAGGGGTCGCAGGTTCAA